>JAAYUR010000294.1 GCA_012517645.1 Treponema sp. | reverse complement strand
TGGAACATAAGATCAACCCAATCTTCCCGCTCTTTTATTCCTACTACGACAAGAATCCCGCCGGGGAGCTCTCGATCTCGAACGGCGAGTCCACGCCCTACGAGAAGGTGAAGGTCTCCTTCTACGCCAAGCAGTACATGGACGGCCCCCGGCTCTGCGCGGATCTAGGCACCCTTAAGGGCGGGGAGACCAAGACAACCCCTGTCTTCGCCCTGTTCAACGACTCGATCTTCCGGGTAACCGAGGGCACCAAGGCCGCCGGGGAGGTCATCGTCGAGTACTTCTACCTGGGCAAGGAGAAGAAGGTCTCCTTCCCGGTGACCGTCCAGGTCCAGAACCGGAACGCCATGACCTGGGACGACGACCGCAAGGCCGCCGCCTTCGTGACCGCCAAGGATCCCCTGATCCTGGGTTTCTCCAAGAACGTGGCCTCCACGGTCCGGTACGAGGGAGCCCCACCCGTGTCCGAGGATTTCCGGATCGCCTTCGCCCTCTTCCAGGCCCTGACCACCTACAACCTCGGCTACGCCGTGGATCCCAAGACCCCCTACACCGCCCTGTCTGAGAAGCAGGACACGGTGGACTTCCTCCAGTTCCCCAACCAGACCCTGGCCTACCGGGCCGGGGACTGCGATGACATCTCCGTACTGTACGCGGCCTTATTGGAGTCCGTTGGCGTTCCCGCGGCCTTGGTAACCACCCCGGGCCACATCTACGTGGCCTTCGACCCCGGCTTGCCTCCGGACAGCGCGGGCCGGCTCTTCGCGGCCAAGGGCGAGCTGATCGTCCGGGACGGCCGGGCCTGGGTGCCCGTGGAGGTAACCCTGGTCAAGGACGGCTTCGTCCGGGCCTGGAGGACCGGGGCCCAGGAGTGGTGGGAGGCGGAGGCCGCGGGCAAGACGGGGTTCTATCCCATCCGGGAGGCCTGGGGCACCTACGAGCCCGTGGGCTTCGTGGAGGGCGGGATCGCGGTGTCCCTGCCGCCCCCGGAACGGATCGTGGAAGGCTACCGCAGGGAGTTGGCCAAGTTCCTGGAGGCCCAGGTGGGGCCCCGGATCGCGGCCATCCAGGCGGAGGACCGGGCCGCCAAGAAGACGGCGGACCAGACGGCCAACCGGATCGGGGTGGTCTACGCGCAGTTCGGGCAGTTGGAGGCGGCGGCGGAGCAATTCCGGATCGCGTCGAGGCGGGGGACCTACGCTCCGGCGGTGACGAACATAGGGAACGTGCTGTATCTGCAAGGAGAGATGAAGGACGCGCTTGAGCAGTACGAGAAGGCGCTGTCCCTGGCTCCGGCGTCGGCGGCGGCGCTGGCGGGAGCGGCGCGGTGCCTGTACGCCCTGGACGACACGAAGCGGATGAACGAGGTGATCGCCAAGCTGAAGGCTGTGAATCCGGAGCTGGCGGCCAAGATAGACACGGCCAAGCCCATGCCCAGCGCAACGGCGGGCGATCCTTCCAAGTACGAGTCCGGCTCCACGACCAGCCTCTCCGTCATGGACAAGGAC
>JAAYUR010000010.1 GCA_012517645.1 Treponema sp. | reverse complement strand
GGCGGACGAACCCGGAGTCGAAAGATCCCATGACGCCGCCGCGGGAGGAAGGGCCCCGAGCCGCTTCCCGCAACCTTCCCTTGGTGGAGCGTTGAAATGATCGAAAACGCCGGGTCGCATTTCGGAACCTGGTGGGCGGTCGCCGTGTGGGCCGCCCTGTTCGGCGCCTTCCTGCTCTTCGTACCCTTCTACCGGAAGGCGGACCGTAAACCCGCGGGGGTTTTCCTGGGCTTCGTGGTGGCCTTCGCCCTGGAGATGTTCGGGGCTCCCCTGTCCTTGTACTTCGTGCTCTGGGCCTTCGGGAAGAACCTGCCCGAGGGGATCCTCTGGGGGCACACCCTGTCCGGGACCTTCGGCCCGGCCGGGCACTACGTATACCTGGCCTGCGTCCTGGCCGGGGCCGTGCTGGTGATCGGGGGCTGGGCCCGCATCCACCGGGAGTACTGGAGCAAGGAGGAAGGGCAGGGGAGGCTGGTCGCGGAGGGGCTTTACCGGTACCTGCGGCATCCCCAGTACACGGGCTTCCTGCTCGTATCCCTGGGCGTGCTGTTCGAGTGGGCGACGATCCCGCTCCTGATACTATGGCCGATCCTGGCGTCGATGTACGTCCGGCTGGCCCGAAAGGAAGAAACGGAAATGGAAGAACGATTCGGAGACGAGTGGAGGGCCTACAAGGCCCGGACGGGGATGTTCCTTCCCCGGTTCGGCAAGGTTCCGGCCCTGGTGCTGGCGGCCCTTGTCTTGACGGGCGCGGCGGGTCCGGCCTGGGCAGGGGAGGGACTCGCCTGGAAGTCCTATGCCGAGATCGGGGCCGGGGCGACCTTCACGGGCGGGGAGATCCGGTCTCTGGCCTCCCTGGAATCGGGGATCTTCCTGGGCCGGGTGGAGCTCGGGAGCTACCTGCACCTGATCCCCCTCAAGTTCGGCAGCCCGGACCTGATCCAACAGGGGGCTCTCGTGTACGGCGGCAGCCTGGGTATCCGCCCGGGCCCGGGGACCGCGGGAATCGTTCCCTTCGCCCGGCTGGGACTGGGGGGCATCGTCAAGGACGAGGCGGACGGGACCGGCGCCTTCGACGGCCAAGGTGTCGAGAAGAGCTTCTGCGGCATCCTGACCCTCGGGGCGGAAGCGTCCCTGGGCGGCAGATGGTCGGCCCGCTTCTGGGGTTCCTATCGGTTCGCTCCGGGGTACAAGGACTTCGAGGGCGATTCCCTGTCGGGGTTCGATCTCGGCGCCTCGGTCCGGGCGACCTGGTGGACCGCGATACGATAGGCGATCCCGGTTTGTCGAAGGCCGGCGACCGGTCGGCATCGGTCGCCGTCGTTGTGAACGAGGTTGTGCAGGTCCGGAGCCGCCGGTATACTGGGTCCGAAAGGAACCGGACCGCATGCCAGCGTCCAAAAAGCCTGCCCGCGATTCCGGGCTCGCCGAAACCAGGTCCTTCAAGCTCCGACCCGCCGACCGGGCGGCGCTTGAACGCTATGCCGTCCTGGCCGAGGGCGTTTCCCGGATGTTCGGCGATTACTGCGAGGTGGTCCTCCACTCCCTGGAGGACCTCTCCTCGTCCGTGACAGCCATTTTCAACGGCCACGTAACCGGCCGCTCCGTAGGTTCCCCGGTCACGGACCTGGCCCTGGAGGTCTTGGACCGCTCCCTCGGACCCGAGGGGGATGTAGTAGGCCCCTATTTCTCCCGAACCGAGAGCGGCCGCCCTCTCAAGTCGGTGACCGTGCTCATCCGAAACGAGTGCCGTGCGCCCATCGGATTCCTCTGCATCAACTTCGATATCTCCGTGCCCTTCTCTGAGCTTATGAAAACCTTCCTTCCCGGCCCGGATTCCGCGGGGGAGCGGGGGGAGCATTTCGTCTCCGATGTTCCCGCCCTGGTCCGTGGGGCCGTCGAGGAGGAACGACGGGAGGTTCTCCGCCTGGAGGGGGTCTCCCAGACGGAGCGGAACCGGCGGCTCATCCTGGCCTTGGAGCGCCGGGGACTCTTCGGCATCAAGGGAGCCGTGGAGCACGCCGCCCGGGAACTCGGAGTCACGAAATTCACGATTTACAAGTAT
>JAAYUR010000132.1 GCA_012517645.1 Treponema sp. | reverse complement strand
TGGTGCGGCGGGTGGCGGGGAAATGAAGGTTTTCGGAATCACCACGGATGTCACGGAGAATAGACCTGGAACCATGGATCCGACAGGATGAACAAGATGGAACCAAGATTGACAAGATGAAGAGGTGGAGCATGTCCATCTCCAAAAATCATCTTGTTCATCCTGTCAGAATCTTGTCCATCTTGTTCTTCCTATGGTTCCAAGGCCCTCCTAGACGAGGCCCAGCCCGACCTCCAGGGCCTTCAGGTTCAATTCCACGAAGGCGGGCTTCACGTTCTCCCGGATGATGCGGTTCCAGTCGATGGACCCGAGGCCCATGGAACGGATTACCGTGCCAAGAAGGATGACGTTCATCACCTTGGGGTTTCCGAGCTCCGAGGCCTTGGCCGCGGCGTCCACCACGGCGGTGTCGACCTTGGACTTCAGCTCCTCCAGGATTCCCTCGGGGTATACGGCCTTTCCGGAGACCACGGGCATGGGGTTGATCCGGTGGTCGTTGACGACGGCCTTGCCTCCGGGTTTCAGGAAGCGGAGCCAGCGCAGGGCCTCCATCCGCTCGAAGCTGACCAGGATGTCCGCACCGCCCACCTCGATGACCGGGGAGTGGACTTTTTCGTCCCCGTACCGGACTTGGCTGGAAACGGAACCTCCCCGCTGGGACATCCCGTGGATTTCGCTCATCTTGACGTCGTAGCCCGCCTCCATGAGACCCGTGGTCAATAGCTTGGCGGCCAGGATGGTGCCCTGTCCTCCGACGCCCACAAGCAGGATGCTCTTCACCATGACGGCCTCCTTATTCCCGGACGATGGCGGATTTGGGGCAGATCTGCGAGCATACGCCGCAGCCGACGCACTGGTCCGGGTCGATGCCGGACTTCTTGGCCTCCCAATCGAAGGCTATCGCGGGGCACCCGCTCCGGAGGCAGGCCTTGCAGCCGATGCACAGGTCCCGGTCGACCTTGTACCGGGACTGGAAGGCCCCGGCGAACTCCGCCTTGTCCTCGGGACTGAAGCGCTTCAGGGCGCAGGGCCAGCGGGTGATGATCACCGAGGGTTCGTCCAGGGCGAGGGCCCAGTCCAGGGTCTCCTTGACCAGCTTGAGGTCGTTGGGGTCGATGGTCCGCACGTTGGATATCCCGCAGGCCCGGGCCAGGGCCTCGAAGTCCAGGTCCGGGGCCCGGTCGCCGCCCAGGGTGTAGCCGGAGCCCGGGTTTTGCTGGTGCCCGGTCATGCCGGTGATTCGGTTGTCCAGGATCACGTTGACCGTCCGGCTCCGGTTGTAGCCCACCATCAAAAGGGAGTTGATCCCGGTGTGGAAGAAGGTGGAGTCCCCCAGGACGGAGACGACCCGGCGGGGCTTCTCGTCCTTGCGCAGGTCGAAGACCTGCTGGGCCCCGTGGCCCGCGCTGATGCTGGCGCCCATGCAGATGCATGTATCCATGGCGTTGTAGGGTTCCGCGAAGCCCAGGGTGTAGCAGCCGATATCCCCGGAGACCATCACGTTCCGTCGGCGTCCCAGTTCGTAGAAAAAGCCCCGGTGCGGGCAGCCCGCGCAGAGTGTGGGCGGGCGGGGCACCACCTTGGCCGGATCCGCCTCGATCGCGTCGAAGCAGGACCCGTACACGGACCTGCGGATGATGTCCGAGGTCAGCTCCCCGCAGAAGGGGAATATGTTCTTGCCCAGGCAGTCGAAGCCCAGCAGGCGAACCTGGGTCTCGATGATCGGGTCGTTCTCCTCGATCACGTAGATCTTCTTGACCGAGGCGCAGAAGTCCCGGATCTTGCGGACCGGCATGGGGTTCGTGAAGCCCAGCTTGAGATAGGAGGCCCCGGCGCCGAATACCTCCTTGGCGAAATAGAAGGCCGTCCCCGAGGCGATGACCCCGACCTCGGATCGGTTGTCCTCGACATAGTTCAAGGGACTGGCCTCGGCGTAGTCCGCCAGGCGCTTCATCCGGTCCTCCACCACCAGGCGGCGGGCCCGGGCGTTGGCCGGGACGGAGACGTACTTGGCCGCGTCCTTGCGGTACTCCCGGATCCCGACCTCCTCGCGGTCCCCGCACTCCACGATGCCCTTGGAGTGGCTGGTCCGGGTGGTTAGGCGCACCAGGACGGGGACGTCGTAGTCCTCGCTGACCTTGAAGGCCTCCTTGACCATGTCCAGGCATTCCTGGCTGTCCCCGGGCTCGAAGAGGGGGACCTTGGCGAAGGGGGCGTAGTTGCGGTTGTCCTGCTCGTTCTGGGAGGAGTGCTGGCCGGGCTCGTCGGCGGTGATCACCACGAAGCCGCCGTTGGTGCCCGTGTACGCCATGCTGAACAGCGGGTCCGCGGCCACGTTCAAGCCTACGTGCTTCATGGCGGCCAGGGACCGGGCCCCCGCGATGGCGGCTCCCATGGCGGCCTCGAAGGCGACCTTCTCGTTCACCCCCCACTCGGCCTTGATGTCGCCCTTGTATTCCGCTACGGATTCGAGGATCTCCGTGCTGGGGGTCCCGGGGTAGGCGGACGCGTACTTCGCTCCGGCTTCCCATGCGCCGCGGGCGACCGCCTCGTTTCCCGTCATAAGCTTCTTCATGTAGCCTCCCGTGCTCAAAGGGTATCTCGGTACGATCCGGGTTTCACACTCCGGCCTTAGGAAGCCGGGGACATCGCGATCAGGCTGGCCAGGGCGATGGAATGGAGCTTGCCCTCCGCGGTCTCGGATCGGGACGTAAGGACGATGGGGCAGGCCGCGCCGAGCACCAGACCCGCCATCTTGGCCTTCCCGTAATAGACCAAGGCCTTGCCCAATACGTTGCCGGTCTCGATGTTCGGGACGAGGAAGAGGTCCGCGTCGCCGGATATCTCGCTCCGGATACCCTTGTGCTCCGCGGCTCGGCGGCTCACCGCCACGTCCAAGGCAATGGGTCCTTCCAGGATGCCCGCGGGGATCTCCCCCCGGGCCCGCATCTCCACCAAGGCGCGGGCGTCCGTCGTGGAGGGCATCTTGGGATTGACCTGTTCGTTCGCGGAGAGGAGGGCCACCTTCGGCTCCCGGATCCCGACCCGGGTCAGGGCCTCGAGGGCGTTCAGGAGGATGGCCTTCTTATCCTCCAGAGCCGGGGCGATGTTGATGCCGCCGTCGGTATGGAACGTCAGCTTGGAAAGCCCCGGAATTTCGAAGGCCGCAAGGTGGGACAAGAGAGAACCCTTACGGAGCCCGGTGTCCGCGTCCAGGACCGCCCGGAGAAAGTCGCTCGTGTTGATCAGCCCCTTCATGAGGGCGTCGGCCCGGCCTTCCCGCACCAGGGCGACGGCGCGCCGCGCCGCTGCTGCCTCCTCCGGCTCGTGGACGATGTCCAGGGAACCGACGCCGGCCTTTTCGGCGATGGCCTCGATTTTACCGCGGTCGCCGACCAGGACCGCGTCCGCGATCCCGGCGTCCCGGGCCGCCCATACGGCGCGCAGGACGTCCTCGTCCTGGGCCGCCGCCACGCTGATGCGGACTTTCCCGAGCTTCCGGCAGATGGCGAGAATGTCGGGAAAGGTTCCGAAGGCTTCCTGTGTCACGGCGGTATCCCCCTGGGGAGAGGATATACCCGTTATCCCGGGGGCGCTATGGCATTGCGAAGCACTTTTACGATATTCTCATCCATATCGCAGGAATATCGCTCGGTCCACCTGCAAAAAGGAGGCGGCATGGACGCCCTGGACGTTCGACTTCTGGACCTGCTCCAGCAGGACGCCCGCATGAAGATCAGCGAGCTCTCCAAGCGCCTGAACCTAAGCCGTCCCAGCGTGTCGGAGAGGATGGCCAGGCTCCAGGACGCGGGAATCATAGAGGGATACTCGGCCCGGGTTTCCCTGAAGGCCATCGGCCGGGACACCATGCTGCTGATCCGGCTTTCGTCCCTGAAAGTTTCCCCCCGGATCTTCGAGGCCAAGATCGAGGCGGACCAGGATATCCTGGAGTGCCACCGGGTCACCGGGGAGGTGGACTACATCATCAAGGCCGCGGTCAGCACCATGGACGAGATGCGCCACCTGATCGACCGTCTCATGCCCTTCGGGGACGTCTCCACCTCCATCGTCATCCTGTCTCCGATCTCCCACAGACGCATACTCCCCCGGGTCGCGGAGGGGCGGCCGGTGGAGTAGTTCCGGGTTCCCTCCGGGGCGACGAACGGGAAGGGTCTCGGGCCGTCACCTCGAGATCGGAACCTCCAGCGGGGCATGGCGGGCGTGGATCGAGGCGAAGTCGTCCCTCCGGCCGTAGGCGAGGATCAACTTGAGGCTGGAACCCGCCGCGTACGGGGCGGAGGGCAGGGCGAACTCCAGGACAGTCCGTCCCGAGGCCTCCCGTACCGCCTGGGCGGTCAGGACCCGGTTCGGGTTGGGGGTATGACGATGCCCCGATCCCGTGTCCTCCCGAACGGACGGGACGCCCCCGGCGTCATAGCCCAGGACCAGGAAGGCCCCGTTCATCCGGAGGGAGCCCAGGCCGACGGCGGCCCAGCCCGTGGTGGGGGCCTCCAGGGCGGCGTGGAGGGTCCCGCCGTCCCCGGAGAGGGATAGGTGCACCGTCATGTCCTTCCGGACGGAGGTGTACGTGTACTCCCCCGGGCCAACCCTCCCGTCGGCCACAGGGGTGTTCGGGGACGGAGACAGGGTCTGTCCGAACAGTGGGGCCGAGAGAAGGAGCGCGGCGGCCAGGCATGCCACCGCCTTCAAGGTGCCGGTTCGGTTCATTTCGCCGCTCCTTCCTGCGCAGCCTTTTTCTCCGCCCCTCCCCGACCGGTCAGGCGGTACCTCGCGTACAAGCCCTGGGACAGGACGAACCAGAAGATCAGCCAGGAAACGCCCGCGGGGTTAAGGCCGAAATCCGCGGTGGACGCCAGCAGGGCGTGGACCAGGACCAGGTAGGCCACCAGGACGAAGGCGTTGTGCAGGTCCCGGGCCTTCTTGTAGGTCATGCCCGTTTTCTCCGTGAACCTCTTCTTGAAGGCCGCCAGGAACCCGATCCGGGACAGGACCGTGTTGGCCATGATCACCGCCGCGAAGGCCGCCAGGATCAGGGTGATCGTAAAGGCCGAGATGCCCAAAAGGGCCCGCAAACTGGTCGTCCCGTAGCCGGCCGCCTTCTTCAGGGTGAAGTGCACAGCCACGATCAGGATGAGGGCCGCGGGGGCCGTGCGGTGCAGGGCCAGAAGCCCCTTGGCCCCCAAGGCCTGGACCGCGAAGCCCGGCTTGGATGCCAGGATGAACTGATTGCAGAGCAGGACGAAGGCGGTAACCCCCAGGAGCACCGAGGCGGTGTAGCCGTCCAGGTAGGCCCCGACGGATTGATAGTAGAAGTACAGGGGTACCGCGAAGGTCGCCAGGTAGGCCAGATAGAACAGAACTTTTTTCATTCGGCCGCCTCCTTGGGGGGACATACAGTAATAATCGTTCCCGGGAGGCACCCCGGTCAAGGAATACCTTCGCCGCAAGGTTCGTACCAGCACGGAGAAATTGCCAGGTCGCGTATCGGGCACTATAGTGGAGGAAGGGCTCCGGAAGACCCGGCGCCCCTATCGTCCCAATCCACCCTGGAGGAACGCCATGAAGGGAAACGAGAAGCTGCTTTCGGCCCTGAACGGGCTCCTGGCGGACGAGCTTACCGCCATCAACCAGTACATGGTCCATTCGGAGATGTGCGACGACTGGGGCTACGAAAAGCTCCATAAGCATTTCGAGAAACGGGCCGTCGACGAGATGAAGCACGCCGAAAAGCTCATCGGGCGCATCCTCTTCCTGGAGGGCATCCCCGTCGTATCCTCCCTGAACAAGATCACTATCGGGTCCACCGTTCCCAAGCAGTTGGAAAACGACCGGGCCGCTGAGACGGGAGCCATCAAGGCCTACAACGAGGCGATCATCCTGGCCGGGGAGGTCAAGGATTACGCGACCCGGGACATCCTTCAGGAGATCCTGAACGACGAGGACGCCCACATGGACGGCATCGAGTCCTTGGAGAGCAAGATCGAGCAGATGACCCTGCAGGTCTTCCTTACGACCCAGGTGGGTGAATAAGGCGGAGCCGCCGATCCCCGGCCGAGGGGTCGGCGTCTAGTAAAAGTAAAAAAGTACCACTATACCATATTGACGAAATCAACATCCTCCGATACATTGATCCCGAAGGATCGCGCCCGTCGCGACCGCGGTCTTGTCCTGCTTTTCGCGGCGACGAGAGGCCTGAGGGGGGCGCGGCGCACCGCGCGGATCAAGGAGGTTCGCATGAGCGAGTATTTCGGGAAGCCTCCGGCCGAGGAAGATCGGGCCGGACGCCTCAAGGTGATAATCGAGAAGCTGGCTGCGGGAGCTTCGCCCGCGGCGGTGAAGAAGGAGTTCCACGACCTCATCCGGAACGCGGACGCCTCGGAGGTCGCCTCCCTGGAGCAGTCCCTGATCGAGGGGGGGATGCCCGTGGAGGAGGTCCAGCGGCTTTGCGAGGTGCACGCGGACGTCTTCAAGGCCGGTCTCGAGCGGGGAGAGAAGGCCGACCGCATGCCCGGCCACCCGGTTCACACCTATCGGGCGGAAAACCGGGAGGCGCGAAAGCGAGCCCGAGCCCTCTCCCGAGCCGCCTTCCTGGGCGGCCTAACGGCGATCCGGTCCGCCGCGGAGGAGCTCCGACCGATCATCGTCCACTACGAGCGCAAGGAGAACCAGCTCTTCCCCTATCTGGAACGGAGCGGGTTCACGGGCCCCTCCAAGGTGATGTGGGGCAAGCACGACGAGATCCGCAGCGCCTTCCGGGAATTGGACGCGGCCCTGGCCGCCGGGGACGTCCGCTCGGCCCGATCGAAGGCCCGGGACCTCGCCCGCCGGGTCCGAACCATGATTTTCATGGAGGAACGGATCCTCCTGCCCAACGCCCTAAAGCGCCTGTCCGATACGGACTGGGCGGAAGTCCGGCGAGGGGAGGACGCGATCGGCTTCGCCTGGGTCAAGCCCGGAGCCGAGTGGGATCCGGCCCTGGCGACGGCGCAGGCGGGGGCAGGGGGGTACGCTACTTTCGAGGCTGCCGTCAAGGCCGCGGAAGGCGCCGGGACCGCGGGGAATCCGGCCCCCGGCCCGTCCGGAGCTCCCACGGATTCCATTCCCCTCTCGACCGGTTCCCTGCCCCGGGACGTCGTGGATCGGATTCT
>JAAYUR010000093.1 GCA_012517645.1 Treponema sp. | reverse complement strand
GCTTTTTCGAAGGTGGTCTTGAACATCCGTCCCGGGATGACGATGGAGAGGTACTGGTCGCCCAAAAAGACGTTCGACACGACCGAGGAGGCCACGACGGTGGCGATGAGGCCGCCGACCCGCTTCACGTTCTTGGTCAGGGTCCCGAGCAGGACCTCCAGGAACCCGCACCGCTCCATGAACCCGCCCAGGGTCAGGGCGCAGATGACCATGGAAACCGACCACATCATGGACTGCATTCCTCCCCGGCTGACCAGCTTGGCGATCATTCCGGCGACGTCCTTGGCCAGTTCCGGGTTGAGGGCGCTCAAACCGTTTTCCGCGAGGATCTTCCCCGCCGCGGCCAGGTCCGCGGCGTCGGCCAGGCTCTGGCTCAGGGCGGCGCTGTAGCCGTTTTGGGCGATATTCCAGATGTCCCCGATGCTGACTCCCTGGAAAAGGGCGATAAAGACGCTCGTCAGGATCCCCGCGAAGATCCCCGGCAGGGCCGGCATCTTCAGGGCAGCGCAGGCAATGATGACGAGGGGGGGCAGAAAGCAGAGGGGGGAGATCGAAAATTCCGCGGCGAGGATTTGCTGGATGGCCTGGATGCGGCTCGTGTCGATCGTCCCCCCGGCAAATTTCACGCCGATAAAGGCCAGGATGGCCGCGACGATCACGTAAGTGGGGCCGGTGGTCCAGCACATGGCCCGGATGTGGTCAAAGAGGGAAGCCCCTGAAACGGCCGGGGCAAGGTTCGTGGTGTCGGAAAGGGGGCTCATCTTGTCCCCGAAGTAGGCCCCGGAGATGATGACGCCGGCGGTCAGGGCCACGGGCACGCCAAGCCCGTTGCCGATTCCCAGCATGGCGATGCCGATCGTCCCCGAGGTTTGCCAGGAGGAACCCGTGGCAAGAGAGATGATGGAGCAGATCAGGAGGGTCGCCAGCGGAAAGAACGACGGTTTCAGGATAAACAGGCCGTAATAGATGAGGCCGGGCACGATCCCGGCCACGAGCCAGATCCCTACCAGGATCCCGACGCTCATCAGGATCATGTTGGCCTGCATGGCGGCCATGATGCTGTTGAGGGCACTTTCTTCCAGGTGGGCCCAGGGGATCTTCATGACGAACCTTCCCACCAGGGCGACGAAGATCGCCGCCGTGACGATCGGCATGTGGACTTCCGCTTCGACCTTGATCACCGCCCAGGAAATCAGGGCGGCAACCACGAGAAAGACCCCCATGGACAACCCCAGGCTTGGCTTACCCACTACTTTGGCTGCGTTTCCTTCCATTGTCTCCTTCACCTCCCGGAATTCAGGCCGTCACCTTGGCCATGACGGCCTCGTGATAGCCCGTGACGACTTTGGTGTAGCCGGAAAGTACCCTGTCCAGGCGGGGGTCGCCCGTGTCGACTCGAAGGGGTTCCCCCGAGAGGGCGGCCAGTTTTCCCGGGACCGCGGCCACAAGGATGTTTTCCTTTCCGACCCGTTTCAGGACCTCGGGGCTGAATTGCTGGTTGCCCCGGCCAAAAAGAAAGCCCTGTCCCCCGATGGGAGTCACGACGATTCGGACGTTCCCTTCGGGTTCCCGGGCGATGAGTTCGAGCAGTTCGCTCTCTCCGCAGTCTTCGGCTACCAGTTTTTCATTCTTGACGGCGTCGACCCCCAGAAGCGTCCCCTCGAAGCCCAGGGCCCTTTTCAGCTCCCGCGTGGTGGTCCCGGGCCCGATCAGAGCAAGCACCCCCGGTTTCAATTTCTCCAGCAGGTCCGCCGCGATGGCTTTCTGCAGGGCGGCCTCGCTTGTGGGGCTTCCGGACTTCAGCCCCTGCAGGTGCCTTCTGTCCGCGGGGACAGGCAGGTACCCGAAAAGCCTGGAGCGGACTTCCCCCTTCCGGAAGGCTTCCTCGTCGATGTCCATGACCTCGGCCAGTCGCCGGGACGGGCTGCGGCCCCGGACCAGCGAAAGGACCGCCTCCCCGGCGTGAAGAGGCGTTGCCGCGTAGACCGGGGAGTGGATCTTCACCCCCGCCGGGATCCCCAGGCAGAGGACGTTCTCGCCCACCGCCTCCGCGATGTCCCGGGCGGTGCCGTCGCCTCCCGCAAACAGCAAAAGATCCACTCCCGATTCCGCCATTCTCCTTGCCGCTTCCTTCGTGTCCTCGGGCCCGGTTTGCGGGCCGACCCTGAGGCCGATCACCCGGAAAGGCAGCCCCGCTTCTGCCACGGCGGTCTCCCCCATGATTCCCGGGCAGGTGAAGAGGCAGAGCTCGTCCTTCACCGGCAGGAGAACCCTCAGAGCCAAGGCGGCCCGGGAAGGAGCCAGGGGAACCGCCCCCAGCTCCCTCGCCTTCGTGAGGCAGTCTGGCCCATCGGTTCCTTTCAGCCCCACCCGGCCGCCCATCCCCGCCACCGGGTTGACGATCAGCCCCAGTCGGAACATGCGAAGACCGTCCCCCTGCCGCCTAGGCGTCCTTCGGCTGGAAGTAGCCGTCGAAACGTTTCCGGTACATGCGCCAGGTGATCGCACACCGTTTCGGGTCCTCCAGGTAGTCGTGGTCCACGTGGTGGATGACGCTCCTGTGCGGCGCGTGCCGGAGGATTTCCGGGTCCGTGTAGGCTTCCTCGACGATCCGCTCCAGGACGGCCAGGTATTCGTCCAGCTCGTCCTTTGAATAGGATTCCGTGGGCTCGATCGTGAAGGGCTCCGGAACGATGAACGGCTCGTGGCTGGTCCAGATGTGTCCCGCGTAGTCGAAGATCCGGTTCTGGACGTCGGCGATGCCCAGCCCGGTCTCCTCCTTCAGCTTCTGGAAGCTGTACCGGACCTGCTCCATGCGGTGTTCTCCCTTGGCGTAGGGAGGAGCCCCGGCCCCCTTCATCTTGAGGATTTTCTGGAAGACGTAATTGTTGTTCAGGGTAGCGACCCGGGCCACCTCCAGCAGCCCCTCGGCCCCCAGGTTCATGATCCAGGCATAGGCCCTCACCACGGCCGGAAGGACCCCGTAGAAATCCTTCATCTTGCCGATGGTCTTCGGAACGTCGTAGTCCAGGAAATATTTCCCGCTCTCTTCGCAGAAGCCCACGAGCGGAACGGGCAGGTAGGGGGCCAGGTGCTCCGCCGCCCCGATGACCCCGCAGCCCGGGCCGCCGCACCCGTGGGGGGACGAGAAGGTCTTGTGGATGTTGAAGAAGCAGAGGTCGAAACCGGCTTCCTTCGCCCGGGTGACGCCCAGGATCCCGTTGGCGTTGGCCTGGTCGTAGCTGCAGATCCCCCCGTGAGCGTGCACCAGGTCGGTGAACTCGCGGATCCGGTCGTTGTAAAGGCCGATGTCCTCGGGGTTGGTGATCATCAAGGCCGCCGTCCGGTCGGAAACGGCCGCCTTGAAGGCCTCGAAATCGGGCCGTCCCGTGACGGGGTCGGGGTAGATGGTGATGACCTTGAAGCCCCTTAGCTTTGCCACCGCGGGATTGGAGGGATGCGAAAAGATCGTCGTGATGATCTCGTCCTTTTTGTCCCTAAGTCCGTGGTCGTCCACCCAGGCCCGGATGATGGCCGCGATCCCCGAAAGGGCCTGGGAGCCGCCGCCGGGATGCAGGCAGAAGCGGTCGAGGCCGGAGATCGACTTGAGCAGCTGTTCGGTCCTGTACATGATTTCCAGTGCCCCCTGCAGGGTGCTTTCGTCCTGGAGGGGGTGGAGATCCGCCACTTTCGGGGAACCGGCCAGGCGGTCGTTGACCTTCGGGCTGTACTTCATCGTGCAGGTCCCCTGGCCAATGTCGATGTTGAAGTCCGCGCCCAGGTTCTCCTGGCTGAGGCGCAGGAAATGCTTCAGCACCCGCATCTGCCCCATCTCGGGGAGGGCGGGCGGGGTCGCCCGGCGCATTTCGGCCGGCAGCTCCTCGAGGGCCTCCCTGCCGGCGGCTTCGACCAGGGGGCCGCCCTCAGGGACCAGGATGCCCCTCTCGCCGGGGGCCGACAGTTCGAAGATCACCGGCTCGTCCCATCGCGCCTGGTGAAAATCACGGATTTTTTCCTTCATGTCCATTCCCATCTTCTTTCCTCCCTTTCTCTTCCGCCCTAGCGCCCGGTCACTTCGGCCAGGGCTTCGGCGAGGGCGTCGATGTCGTCCTGGGTGACGACCTCGGTGAAGGCGTAGAGGGCCGCCTGTCCCAGTTCGGGAAAGGCCCCGGACAGGTCGTGGCCGCCGAAGATGCCTTTCTCCAGGAGTGCCTCGTTGATCTCCTTCACGGTCTTCCCGGTTCCATCGAAGTTCACGGGGACCTCCTTGAAGAAAGACCGGCCGATGGCGGGAACCCGTACCCCCGGGATCGCCCCGAGCTTCCGGATCGCGTAGGCGGTCCGGCCCATGCAGGCCTCGCCCAGCTCCTTCATTCCCCTGGGTCCCATGAGGGCCAGGTACACGGCCGCGGTGATGCCCCAGAGGGCGGCAGCGGTCCCGACGAACTCCTTGGCGTTTTCCCGCTTGGCGAAGGAGGTCCGCTCCCAGGCCACGTCCCCGAACCCCCACTCCCTGTGCGTGGTCGGGGCGATGCCGAAGAGACGGCTCGGGTACTCCTCGATGAACTTCACGTCGTCAGGGGCCCCGATGAATCCCCCGCGACCGCCGCCCATAAACATGTGGATCCCCAAGGGCTGGATGTCTCCGCAGGTGAGGTCGGCCCCGTAGTTGCTGGGCGGGGTCAGCACGCCCAGGGAGGAGGGGTCGGCATAGACGACGCAGAGGGCTCCCTT
>JAAYUR010000478.1 GCA_012517645.1 Treponema sp. | reverse complement strand
GTGGTAGTGAACGCCGACGAGGGGGAGCCGGGTACATTCAAGGACCGGGTCATCCTGGAGCGGGAACCCCAGCTTCTCCTGGAGGGCCTGGTCATCTCGGCGTACGCGATCGGTGCCCGGATGGGGTACGTCTACGTCCGGGGGGAGTACGGCCGCTCCATCCGGAACCTTCGGACCGCGATCGATCAGGCGAAGGAAGCGGGGTACCTGGGCCGGAACATTCTGGGCTCGGGCTTCGACTTCGACGTGGAGATCCGGCGGGGAGCGGGTTCCTACCTCTGCGGGGAGGAACTGACCCTCCTGGAATCCCTGGAAGGCAAGCGGGGCTATCCCCGGATCAAGCCTCCTTTCCCGGCGGAACGAGGGCTTTGGGGAAAACCGACCCTGGTCAACAATGTGGAGACCCTGGCCAATGTGCCCTGGATCTCGGAAAAGGGCGCCGACGCCTACCTGGCCCTGGGGGTACCCGGGTCGCCGGGGACCAAGATATTCTGCGTCTCCGGGGATGTGGCCCGGCCGGGCTTCTACGAGGCGGAACTCGGCATCTCCCTGCGAGACCTGGTGGAAGGATTCGCCGGAGGGGTGGTTCCCGCGCCGGGGACGACGGACTCAAGTTCACGGGGCCGGTCCGGTTCCGTCCGGACGGAAGCGGCTCGGCCGGGGGCGGAACCGGTCGCCATCCTGTTGGGAGGGGCGGCCGGGACCTTCGCATCCTCCGCCCGGATGGACATCCGTCTCGACTACGATACCTTGAAGAAGGAGGGACTTACCCTGGGTTCCGGGGCGGTCATCGTGCTGGGTCCGGGTCGGGACCCGGCCGATACCCTTAGGGCCATCCTGGAGTTCTTCCGGCACGAATCCTGCGGAAAGTGCATACCCTGCAGGGTCGGCACCGATCGGCTCGCGGAATCCGGAAGGGTCCTTGCGGGGGCCCGTCCCGGCGAGAGGGCCGAGATCTTGGGCTACATGGTCGAAGAAGCGCGAAGGATGGCAGCCACATCCCTTTGTCCCCTGGGACAATCCCCGATACTGCCCCTGGCCTCCGCGGCTCGGGAGCTCCGGGAGGCCCTGTCATGAACAAGGCGAGGACGATCCGATTCACCGTGGACGGCCGCACGGCCCAAGCCCCGGAGGGCACGAACCTCCTTGCGGCGCTTCGCGACGCGGGCGCTGAGGTGCCCAGCCTCTGCTGGCATTCCAAGCTCAGCCCCACCGGGGCCTGCCGGCTTTGCGTGGTCAAGATCGAGGGCCGACGGGGGCTCCAGACCTCCTGTTCGACCCTTGTCGAGGAAGGGATGCGGGTGACCGCCTTCGACGAGGAACTGGAGGAGCACAGGCGCTGGCTCCTTACCCTTTTGGCGGAGGAAGTCCGGGCCGGGTCCGACGGCAGTCACCGGGACGAGCTCGAGGAGCTCCTCCTCCGGTACAAGGTGACTAAGCCGAGCCGTCTCAGGGCTTCCCGGGGGGCCTCCCGCCCGGTGGACACGAGTTCCTCCGTCCTTACCTTCGACGCCTCCCGGTGCATCAAGTGTTTCCGCTGCGTAAAGGCCTGTCTTGAGGTCCAGGGGAAGGGAGTCCTGTCCGTGGACGGCCGGGGGCTGGATTCGGTGATCCTGGCGGGGGATGGGACCTGGGGGGCCTCGGAGTGCGACGGCTGCGGGGAGTGCGTCCAGCTCTGCCCGACGGGCGCCCTAGTAGAAAAACCGAACAGGACCCGTTTAGTTCCGAAAGGTCCCGCGGCGGAGCCAGGAATGTCCGTACACCTCCGGGACAAGGTTCGTACCACCTGCCCGTACTGCGGCGTGGGGTGCCAGCTGGATCTCACCGTCCTGGACGGCAGGATCCTCCGTTCCGACGGGGCGGAGGGAGTGCCCCCCAACGACGGACGGCTCTGCGTCAAGGGACGCTTCGGCTACGGCTTCGCGAACCATCCCGATCGGTTGACCCGGCCCCTGGTACGGGAAGGCGCCGGCTTCCGGGAAGCCTCCTGGGACGAGGCCCTGGACCGAGCAGCGGCGGGGCTGAACGCCGTGCGTTCAACGTACGGCCCGGACGCCTTGGCGGGCTACTCAAGCGCAAAGTGCACGAACGAGGAGAACTACCTATTCCAGAAATTGGTCCGGGTGACCTTTGGAACGAACAACCTGGACTACTGCACCCGCCTCTGCCATGCCTCCACGGTGACCGCCATGCTCAAGGCCATCGGGGACGGGGCGGGAAGCGCCTCCATAGAGGACTATGAAACCGCGGACTGCACCCTCGTGATCGGCAACAACATGGCGGAGACCCATCCCGTCACGGCGACCTTCCTGAAGCGCGGTCTGGCCCGGGGAGGGGCCCTGGTAATCGTCGACCCAAAGTGGACACCCCTGGTTCGGTACGCCGACGTCTGGCTCCAACCCCGTCTGGGCACGGATGTGGCCCTGCTCAACGGAATGACCAGGATCGCCTTCGATCGCGGGTGGGTGGACATGGACTTTGCCCGACGAAGGATCCGGGGAGGAACGGAAGCGCTGGACGCCCTGCGCTCCGCCGTGGACTCCTACACCCCCCAACGAGTGGAAACTATTTGCGGGGTACCGCCGGACAAGCTCCTGGCGGCGACCCGGCTTTATGCCCTGGCGGACCGCGCTTTGATCGCCACGGGCATGGGGATGAGTCAGCAGACTGTGGGCACGGACAACGTCTTCGCCCTCATGAACCTCATGCTGGCCTGCGGCAAGATCGGCCGGGACGGCTCGGGCCTGGCCCCGCCCCGGGGCCAGAACAACGTCCAGGGAGCCACGGACGTAGGGTGTTCGCCCCTGTTCTATCCGGGATATGTCCCCGCCTCCGACGAGGCAAACCGGCGCCGCATAGCGGAGCTATGGGGCGTGCCCTACGAATCCCTCCCCGCGGAGCGGGGCCTGACCACCGTGGAGATCGCCAAGGCCGCCCACGAGGGTCGGATCCGGGGGCTTTTCATCATGGGGGAGAACCCCGTGATGACGGATCCGAACGCCTCCCACGTCGAGGAAGCCCTGGAAGGGTTGGATTTCCTGGCGGTTACGGACATCTTCCTGACTCCGACGGCGGAGAAAGCCGACGTAGTCCTGCCCGCGGCCTCTTGGGCGGAAAAGGACGGCACCTTCGTCAACTCGGACAGACGGGTTCTTCGAGTCCGGAAGGCGCTCCCTTCGCCCGGAGAGGCACGGGAGGATCTGTGGATCCTTCAGGAACTCGCGCGCAGGATGGGACGGCCTATCGGTACCTACCGGTCCGCCTCGGAGGTCTGGGACGAGACCGCTCGGGCAGCCCCGGCGATCTTCGGCGGGATTTCCTGGTCCCGCATCGAGGATCGGGGGATACAATGGCCCTGCCCTGCGCCGGACCACCCGGGCACTCCCACCCTTTTCCTGGAGCGCTTCAACACTCCGGACGGACTGGCCAGGATTTTCGCCGTGGACTGGAAGCCGCAGGCGGAGCTCCCGGATCCGGACTACCCCCTGGTACTGAATACCGGACGTATCCTTTACCAGTATCACTCTTCGACGATGAGCCGCAGGGCGGCACCCCTGGCCGCCTTCGCGCCGGAAGATTACATCCTCCTTCATCCCTCGGACGCCCGGAGGGTCGGGGTAGGAAACGGTGACCGGGTCCGGGTGATATCCAGACGAGGCAGCCTGGAAACCCGGGCTCGGGTCAGCGGCGAGGTCCGGGAAGGGGAACCCTTCATGCCCTTCCACTTCGAGAGCGCGCGCGTGAACGTCCTTACCCGGGACGAACTGGATCCCTCGTCCAAGATCGCACCCTTCAAGAACACCCCCGTGCGGGTGGAACGAGCCTAGGAGCGTGTCCATGTCGGCTGAGGTTCGGAAGAGAATCCTTCTGGTGGAAGACGAAGCCCTGATCGCCTTGGCGGAAAAGAAGTCTCTTGAGAAATACGGCTATGAAGTAAGCGTACTCGGCTCCGGGGAGAAGGCGATCCAGGCTATTGCCGCCGGAATGGACCTGGACCTCGTGTTAATGGATATCGACCTTGGATCCGGCATGGACGGAACCCAAACGGCGGCGCGGATCCTCGAGATGAGAAGCCTGCCAATCGTCTTCCTATCCTCCCACACGGAACCGGAGATCGTGGAACGGACGGAAAAGATCACTTCTTACGGCTATGTCGTCAAAAACTCCAGCATCACAGTTTTGGATGCCTCCATCAAGATGGCCTTCAAGCTCTACGAGGCGAATCGGAAAACCCTGGAAAGCGAACGAAGGCAAAACGCCTTGATCGCGAACATAGCCGACGTGATCGTGGTTATCGATCGTAACGGGATCAATAGGTACAAAAGCCCGAATGTCCGAAAATGGTTCGGCTGGGATCCGGCGGAGGTCATAGGACAACCAGCCCTTGACAATGTCCATCCCGACGATCGCGCTGCATCTCGGGAGATCCTTGATCGACTTATGGCATCCGAGGAGGGCACATCCACCTCCACGGAAATTCGCTACCTATGCAAGGACGGAGGCTATAAGTGGATCGAGATCAATCTCGTAAACATGCTTGCCGATCCGGTCGTACAGGGAATCCTTGGGAATTATCACGATATTACCGTACGCAAGCAGGTGGAGCACGAGAAAGAATTCGAGCGCAAGTTCACCGAGAAGTTGTTGGACAGTCTGCCGGGGATCTTTTATCTTTACTCGTACCCCGAATTGCGCTTGGTGAGATGGAACCGCAACCATGAAACGCTTTTAGGTTTCGAGGGGGAGGAGATAAAGAATCGTCATATCTACGACTGGCATGTCCCGGGATCGGAGGCGGCCGTACGGGCAGCGGTGGATACGGCGATGGAAGAAGGGGGAAACGATCTTGAAGCGCCCCTTGTCGCGAAGGACGGAAGATTGATTCCGTTCTACATGACCGGGGTCCCCTTCGAAATGGATGACCGTCGCTATCTGATGGGCATCGGTATCGATTTAACCGGCTACAAGCAGATCGAAACAGAATTGCAGGAAATCCATTCCCGCCAGTCCGCCCTGTTCGGAGCTATGTCCGAGATGGTCGTGTTCCATGAGATGCTCTATGACGATCTCGGCCATCCTATAGATTACAGGATCCTGGATTTCAACGAGGCCTTCACACGTATTACCGGGATCGGCAGGACGGAGGCTGTGGGCGTTCTGGCCAGTGAAGTCTACGGAATGCGTCCGGCTCCCTATCTGGAGGACTATGCGGAGGTCGTTCGCACCGGTAAACCGCGTGCGTATACGACGTTCTACGCCCCCTTCAACAAGCACTTTTCCGTCTCCGCCGTCCCCCTAGGGAAAAACCAGTTTGCGACCGTAACGACGGACATTACGCGGATAAAGGAGTACGAGGAAAAGCTGCAGATACAGGTGGAGGACTATGCGGCGGTCAACGAGGAGCTCCGTGCCTCAACGGAGGAACTTCAGCGGCTGAACGAAGAGTTAGTGCGAAGAACCGAGGAGCTGGACCGTTACTTCTCCTCCAGCCTGGATCTTCTTTGCATAGCGGATACGGAGGGAAACTTCCTACGGCTCAACCCCGAATGGGCAAAGGTTCTCGGATATGCGATCGAGGATCTACAAGGAAAACGGTTTCTGGATTTTATCCATCCCGAAGACTTGGACAGGACTATGAAGGCCTTGTCGACCTTGAAAACCCAGAACGAACTACTGAACTTCGAGAACCGATATCGGCACAAGGATGGGTCGTATCGATGGCTCGAATGGAGGTCCCGCCCCCAAGGGCGATTGATCTACGCGGCCGCCCGGGATGTTACACCAAGGAAGCGGATCGAAGAGGATTTGAGGCGTCAGGTTGAACAAAAAGAGATCCTGCTCAAGGAAGTGCATCACAGGATCAAGAACAACCTGGCTGCGATCGAATCCCTGGTTTTCCTGCATGGCGAGTCTTCCCAGAACCCGGAGGTGAAAGCGGCCCTGACGGACACTTCGGGAAGGATCGCCAGCATGAGGGTACTCTATGAAAAACTCCTGGGAGAGAAGCGGTACGCGGAAGGCTCCGTACAGGATTATGTCGGGAGCCTGGTTCAATCCATGCGAGACGCCCTCGCGATTCCGGAGGGAGTTTCCATCCGCACCAGGGTCGAAGAGATTTCCATGCCTCCCAATCGGCTCTTCCCTCTCGGCATAATCGTGAACGAGGTGGTTACGAACTCGATCAAGCATGCGTTCAAGGGGCGGGAACGCGGGACTATCGACATACACCTTTCCCGGAACGGTGAACAAGGGATCCTGGAAATCCGGGATGACGGGCCGGGTATACTCCCGGAACATCTCCAAGGAGGCGTATCCGGATTCGGACTGAACCTGGTCCGTATGCTCACGGAACAGCTGGGCGGAGAGCTGTCCATCGAGGGTTACGACGGAACGAAGGTCGTTGTGGCATTCAAGGTTTGAACCCGAATCATATCCCGGTCCATAACCGATTCCCGGCGCCTCAACCGAACCCCGGCAGCCCGCCCGCCATACCGGCCAAGATCACGGACGTGAAATTTGCCGCTATGGCGTGGGAATCGTCCCCTCCGGATCCTTCGATCGGAAGAGGGGGCCGGATCGTCCCGCGGGTCTCAGACGAACATGTCCCGGCGCCGGAACCCGATCGCGGCCCCCGCCAGGGACGAAGCGATTCCTAGCAAGCTCAGGATCGCGAATGTCGTGATGAGGAAGGAGCCGGCCGAGGTCGGGAGGGGCGGGTACCGTGCCGCCATCTCCGCCGATGCCTCCGATAACCTGCCCAAGGCGGGCACGAAAAATCGGGCACCCGTGGTTCCGGCCAGGAGGGACACCGGAAAGATCATGGCGCTCAAGGTGAAGCCGTTCACCGATCGCGACCTCAAACCCCGGAGCCCCAGGAAGACGGGGACGATGAAGATGAGAGGCAAGATCGCCGGGAAGAACTGGGGCGCCAGGACGAAGAACGAAATGGCGGCCGCGAAGAAGCATCGGACGTACCAGCGGTAGGCTCCGAGCCGCCCGGAAAGATCGTACCACGCCGCGCCGGCGTGACGCAGGAACCCCTCCAAAGCGGCCGACCGCAGGGGACTCCCGGCCAGAAGGCGCTCGCCCCGTTCGATCAAGCCCATGGCCACTCCGCCGGCCTCGTCGATCTCCCCAAGGACGGCATATCGTCTTCGGAGAGAGTCCAAGCGGGCGAGGTATCGGTCCCGCTCCCGACCGGAAAGGAAATCCTTGCGGATCTTCCGTTCCGCTTCATCGAACAATGTAGATACGGTCATGGTGCTTCCTGAAAATGGGGTGCCGGACGGCCCGCGCGGGGCCGCCGGCTTCTCGATTACGCGTACCGGTTCACTTCGAGCGCTTGAGCAGCGCTCGCAGGCCGACCCAAGCGGCGGCGATGATGACGGCCCAGGCGGCGATCATGAAAACCAAGGCGGACGTGTTCATGGATCACTCCTTGACGATCTGGATCGCGTTGGCCGCGATCTCGGAGCCGTAGGTCTTCCGAATGGATCGAGAGGTCTGGATGATCCCGAGTATCAGGACCAGGAAGACCACAAATTGCCCCGCAAGACCCCAGGGGGATCCGCTGGCGATGTTCTTCAGGCTGTTCCCCAGGATACTGCCGCCCTGGTACAGATAGAGTACATAGCCGACCAGGAAAACCAGGATAAGAAGAGGAGCGGAGATCTGCACGAACCACCGGTAGTACCAGCCCGGCAGCTTCCAGTAAGATCCGCGGTTGATCTGATCCAAGCCCTTCTTCCCGACGACCCACCCGACGACGATGATCTCGATCAGACCCAGGACGATCAAGAACACGTTTCCGACCCAGAAGTCCACGGCGTCCAGGTAGGCTGTGGAACCGCGGATCAGGGTGGGCTCGATACCGACCGGGAGCCCAACGAGAACGTACAGTCCGAATACGATCAGGGCGCCCGTGGAGCGATTTACTCCCATGTCCTCCTCAAGCAGGGCCACAAGGTAATTGTACATCGCGATGGCGCTGGTGAAGCCCGCGAAAAAGAGCAGGAGGAACCAGAAGGCGCCGAAGAACGAGCCCCCGACCATCGTGCGGAAGACGTTCGGCAAGGAGATGAAGGAGAGCCCCACGGAGGCCCCGATACCGTCGGGACCAAGGAAGGCGAAGGCTATGGGGATCGCGATGGTTCCCCCCAGGATCACTTCCGCGAACTCGTTCAGGGAGATGGTCGTGAAGCTCGAGAGGACGATGTCGTCATCCGGCTTGAGGTAGGATGCGTAATTGGCGATGATGCCCATGCCCAGGGAGAGGGTGAAGAAGATCTGGCCTGCCGCGGAAAGGGCGGATCCGAAGTTCAGGTTCTTCCAGTCCGGGGTCCAGATGAATTCCAGGCCCTTTAAGGGAGACCAATCGGGCCTGACCGGGGTGCCCAAGGTGAGGGTCCGGATGATCAAGGCGATCCCGAAGACATAGATCAGGGGCATCATGACCCGGGCCCACGCCTCGATACCCTTCTGGATTCCCCTTCGGACGGCGAAGCCCAGGGCTGCGAGCGCCGCGATCCAGAACACCATGTTGACAGGATTCCCGATATAATCCAGGAACACGTCCACCGTGCTCTTCCCGACGTCCGCGTAGCCTCCCGTCAGGGAGAGCCAGGAATACCCGAGCGTCCAACCTATTATCTGGTTGTAGTAGGAATTGACGAGGATGACGACCGCGAAGGCCAGTCCGCCCGCCGCGGCTCCCCATCCCAAGGCGAACCTGGGTTTCAGCTTCGTCCGCGCCTCCAGGTAGACCATGGGTCCCAGGGTTCCGTGGCCGTACCGGCCTCCGGTCTTCCCGAGGTTCCACTCCACGAACATGAGGGGAATCCCGATGAAGATCAGGGCGATGAAATAGGGGAGCATGAAGGCTCCGCCTCCCCCCTTGGCGGCGACATAGGGGAATCTCCAGAAATTACCCAGGCCGATGGCGTTCCCCGCCATGGCCAGGATGAGGCCGATTTTCGAACCCCAGGATTCACGCTTCGATTCGGACATTTTTCCTCCTTTCTGCTTTTTTGTCCGTAATCTTGCCGGACAAGGGGGAAATCCGGCGGGGCTAGTATATCAGTGACACGGGATGCGTCAATCGTAAAAGTGTCCAAAGCGCGTTCAAGGTATGCAGAATCCGCGGGTTTCTCGGATTTCAAGGCGGCTCGGCCTTGAAGCTCTGTCCCTCTACCTCTCCGAGGCGAATGTTTGTAATATATATAAAACCATATTTTCCGCTTGCGCGGCGGCGGCAAAGGTCCTATAGTTGAAGTGGTTCCAAGACGGCCGAGCGGAGCGGAGGGTAGAACGAATGCAAGGAGGGCGAACTATGAAAACCGTACGGGACATCCTGAGATCCAAGGGCGGGGACGTCGTGACGATCGGGCAGGAATCCACTGCCTTGGCGGCTCTGACCCTGATGGCGGAGAAAAACATAGGCGCCGTCATGGTGGTGGACTCCAAGGGCGAGACGGTGGGCATATTCTCGGAGCGGGATTTTGCGCGTAAGATCATCGTGAAGGGCCGCAGCTGTGAATCCACACCGGTCAAGGAAATCATGACCCGGGATGTCACCTTCGCCGAGCCGGGCACCACCATCGAGGCGTGCATGAACATAATGACCGACGGGCGATTCCGCCACCTTCCCGTCAAGGAAAACGGAAAGCTCGTGGGGGTCATTTCCATCGGGGATGTGGTAAAAACCCTGATCCAGGAACAGGGCAAGATCATAGCTGAGCAGGCTTTCGAGATCGGCCAGAACGAGCGGAAGTCCGGCGGAGTGGTCTAGCGCGGCGCTGACACGCCAGGCGCTTGTCGGCGCCGGGCGTTGGAATTTCTTGAAAAGCTCTCGCCTATTCAGGAGATGGCGGCGCCACGGAATACATAGATTAAGGCGAAACCATGAAGAACATCCTCAAGCGGAAGCTCGCGGCGGGTTCTCGGCCCGTCGGAAGCTTCTTCGAGCTCGGTTCGGAGTTCGTGGTCGAGGCCCTGGGGAAAACGGGACTCGATTTCCTGATCGTGGATAACGAGCACGGTCCCTTCGAGGCGGAACGTACCGCGGATTTTGTCCGTGCCGCGGAGCTGGCGGGCATCGCGCCTCTGGCCCGGGTCCGCGAGATCAGCCGTCCCGCGGTGCTCAAGCTTCTGGACGTAGGAGCCCAGGGGATCGTCGTTCCCGACATCCATACCCTGGACCAGGTGCGGGCTCTTGTGGAGTATGCGAAGTTCTCCCCCCTGGGCAAGCGCGGATTCTGCCCCAGCCGGAAAGACGGCTGGGGTTTCGACTACCCCGCTACCGAAGATCTGCGTACGAATATGGAATACTGCAATTCCGAAACCCTCCTCATTCCCCAATGCGAGACGGTCGGGTGCCTGGAGAACATCGAGACCATCGCGGCTCTGGAGGGTGTGGACGGGATTTTTATCGGCCCCTTCGACCTTTCCATCTCGATGGGCGTTCCCGGGCAGTTCGAGCATCCCGATTTTGTCCGGGCCCTCGGACGCATCCGGGACGCCTGCAGATCCGCCGGCAAGTTCACCATGTACTTTACCGTCCATGCGGATCAGGTCGCTCGGGGATTCAGGTTCGGATTCGATGCGATGACCTTCAGTCTCGATGCCCGGGTGTTGATCCAGGCGTACCGGGATGCGATCCGGCGGATTCGGGAGGAAAGCGCACCTTGACCTTCCGCGCCCCGGGAGGCATAGTCTACCTGCCGCGCCCCTGAAGCGAGGTAAGGAGATCCCATGGGCGATACCGAAAACACCGCGCTGCCCTCCAATTTTATCCGCGATTTCGTGGCCGAGGACCTGCGGACGGGCCGCTACGACCGGGTCGTAACCCGGTTCCCGCCGGAGCCGAACGGATGGCTCCACATCGGCCACGCCAAGGCCTTTTCCATAGACTTCGGCATCGCGGAGGAGTTCGGAGGAAAATGCAACCTGCGCTTCGACGACACGAATCCCGAGAAAGAGGACATGAGCTATGTCGAGGCGATCAAACGGGACGTGAAATGGCTGGGTTACGACTGGGAGGATCGCGAGTACTACGCCTCCGATTATTACGAACATCTCTACCAGCAGGCGGTCAAGATCATCCGGAAGGGGAAGGCCTATGTGGACGACCTTTCGGAGGCTGAGATCAAGGAATACCGGGGAACCAACGTTCCGGACAAGAACAACATAACCTACACTCCTCCGGGCAAGGACAGCCCCTACAGGAACCGGAGCGTCGAGGAGAACCTGGATCTCTTCGCCCGGATGCGGGCCGGGGAATTCCCGGACGGCTCCAAGACTCTTAGGGCCAAGATCGACATGGCCCACCCGAACCTCCTCATGCGGGACCCGGTCATGTACCGGATCCGGCGGGAGCCTCACTACCGGACCGGCACGGCCTGGTGCATCTATCCTATGTACGACTTCCAGCACCCGCTCTCGGACGCTCTGGAAGGGGTGACTCACTCTCTTTGTTCCCTGGAATATGAGATCCATCGGCCCCTCTACGAATGGTTTATCCGGGAGGCCGAAGCCTTCCCGAGCCGTCAGATCGAGTTCGCCCGGCTCAACCTTACCCACACCGTGCTGTCCAAGCGATGGCTGCTGCGGCTCGTGCAGGAGGGGTACGTTTCGGGCTGGGACGATCCCCGCATGCCGACCCTGGCGGGCTTGCGCCGCCGGGGCTTCACCCCAGAGTCCATCCGGGACTTCATGAACCGGATCGGGGTGGCCAAGACGGATTCCTTCGTCGATGTGCAGCTCCTGGAATACTGCCTTCGGGAGGACTTGAATAAACGGGCCCGCCGCGTCATGGCCGTGCTCCGGCCCTTGAAGCTGGTCATCGAGAATTGGCCGACCGGAAAGGTCGAGGAGCTGGAGGCGGTCAACAACCCCGAAGATCCTTCCGCCGGAACCCGGAAGGTGCCCTTCTCCGGTACCCTCTTCATCGAGCGGGACGATTTCATGGAAACTCCGCCCCCCAAGTATTTCCGACTCTTCCCGGGAAACTCTGTTCGCCTCCGCTACGGGTACATCGTCACCTGCACGGGCTTCGACAAGGATCCCGCCACGGGGGAGGTCACCGCGGTGCGCTGCACCTATGACCCGGATACCCGCGGAGGAAACGCGCCGGACAACCGGAAGGTGAAGGGGACCATCCACTGGGTATCCGCGGAATCCGCGGTTCCCCTGGAGGCTCGGCTATACGACCGCCTGTTCCCGAACGAACGCCCCATGGACGTGCCGCCGGGAGTGGACTGGGTGACGACCATGAATCCGAACTCCCTGGAAACGGTATCCGGAGCCCTCGGGGAGCCCTGCCTTGCGGAGAGCCGTGCCGGAGACCGGTACCAGTTCGAGCGCCTGGGTTACTTCACCTGCGACCCGGACTCCGCCCCGGGCCGGCCGGTATTCAACCGGACCGTGTCCCTTCGGGACACCTGGGCCAAGATCGCCCAGAAAAGCGGGTGAGCGGGGCTACTAGTCCGCGGCGGAATCCGAGATCCTCCGGGCTCTGGGGGAATTTCTCTATCCGAAAGAAAGGGAAGTTTGATGGAATTCTACGGGGCCGTCGAGGCCGGGGGAACCAAGATCGTCGCGGCGGTCGGCAGGGCGGGGGAGGAACCTCGGGCCCTGGAGCGCATCCCGACCACGGATCCCGGGGAGACCCTGGACCGGATCATCGGTTTTTTCCGGGCCCGGGCTTCCGAAGGACTCCCGATCAGAGCCCTCGGTGTGGGTTGTTTCGGTCCCGTGGACCTCGACCCGGCCTCCCCCCGGTGGGGTTTCATCACCTCGACTCCCAAGCTGAAATGGCAGGGAACCGACGTAGCGGGTACCCTGGGACGCGCTCTAGGGGTTCCCGTGGGGTTCGACACGGACGTGAACGCCGCGGCCCTGGCGGAGTACCGGCTCGGCGCGGCAATAGGACGGGATCCCGCGGTCTACCTGACCGTGGGCACCGGGATCGGGGGAGGAGCGGTCGTGGACGGCCGTATTCTCCACGGAGCTTCCCATCCCGAGATGGGCCACATGCTCATGGCCCGGCGGGAGGACGACGGCTTCCCGGGCTTCTGCCCCTTCCACGGTTCCTGCTGGGAGGGCCTGGCCTCCGGGCCGGCGATAGAGGCCCGATGGGGGCGGCGGGGTGAGGATCTCCCTCCGGACCATCCCGCCTGGGACCTGGAGGCCTGGTACCTGGCCCAAGGGGTCTTGAACCTGCTCATGGCTCTGTCCCCTCGGGCGGTGATCCTGGGCGGCGGCATATCCCAGGTTCCGGGCCTGATCGACCGGGTTCGGTCCACGGCCGCCTCCCTGTGCGCGGCCTACCTGGACAGGCCCCAGACTCCGGAGGAATGGTCGGACATGATCCGTGCCCCGGGCCTCAAGATCCCCGGGTTGGACGGCGCCTTCCTGCTGGCCGAGGAGGCCGCGGGAGTCTCGGTGTCCTAGGCGGAGTCAGGGCGCCGGGTTTCGACGTTCCCGGTGCTCCGCCCCGACCGGCTCACTTCAACGAGGACAGGGCCGTTCGCAGCCGTTCCACGCCTCGGAGGCACTCATCGGTGGAACAGGAGTAGGCCAGGCGCAGGTGCCCCTCCCCGGAGGGACCGAAGACGCTGCCGGCCACACAGGCGATGTGGTGCTCGTTCAAGAGGTAGTCCGCGACCTGGGCGGAAGGTTTTCCGAAGGCCCGGATGTCCGGAAAGACGTAGAAGGCGCCCTCTGGCTTAGCAACCTTCACCCCGGGGATTTTCGCGAGTCCCTCCAGCAGGACAGTCCTGCGACGGGCGAACTCCCCGACCATCCGGTCCACGCAGGACTGGTCCGCCGTGAGAGCCTCCGCGGCACCGTACTGGATGAAGGTATTCACGCAGACGGTGGTGTACTGTCGGACCTTTAGGATGGCCCGGGTCAGTTCCTCGGAGGCGACGGTCCATCCCAGCCGCCAGCCGTCCATGGCGTAGGTCTTGGAAAAACCGTTGATGATGACCGTCCGTTCCGGCATTCCCGGGATCGAATAGATGCTCGGAGCGGACGGGCCTTCCCCGTAGTAGATCCGGGAATAGATCTCGTCAGCCAGGACCAGCAGGTCATGCTTCCGGGCGATCGCGGCTAACGCTTTCAGGTTTTCCGCGCTCTCCACGCAACCGGTGGGATTCGCGGGGGAGGTGAGGCAGAGCATCTTCGTTCGGGGGGTGATTCGGCGCTCCACCTCGTCGGGGGACATGGAAAACCCTTCCTCGATCCGGACGGGCACTTCCACGGGAATCCCACCCGCCAGGGACGCGCAGGACTTGTAGTGGTGCCAGTTGGGGTCCGGGACCAGGACCTCGTCGCCGGGATTGATGAAGGCCAGCATGGAAACCAGGATAGCCTCGTTGGCCCCCGCCATGACGCAGGCCTGTTTCTCCCCGTCCACGGGAACCCCGGTGTCGATCGAAGTACGGACACCGATCGCCTTCCGCAGGGCGGGGATGCCCAGGTTCGGGGCGTAATGCACCTCGCCCCGACTCAGCGCCGCGGCCGCGGCCTCCTTGATGTGCGCGGGGGTGTCGAAATCCGGCCGACCGATCTGCCAGTGGATGACGTCCTTCCCGGCCGCTTCCAGTTCCTTAACCTTGTCGAAGACCTTGCGTATCCCCGAGAACGGGACGAGCGAGAGCCTGTCCGCGGCGGCACGCTCCGCGAAGCTCCTTTCCGTATCCTTGGTATCCATCCGGTTCCTCCTCACTTATGTTTGCGCAGGATCAGGTCGTCATATTCCGAGGGGTCGATGGAGGCTTCCACAATCACAGGGCCGTCCGACTTGAACGCCCGATCGAGGGCCTCCCGGTAATCCTGCGCGTTTTCGGCACGGATCACGGGGACACCGAACACGGAGTCCGCGTGCGGGTAGTCCCGGTCCAAAAGGTCCGTACCGTACCGGGGCATCTTTTTCTTGTCCTGCTTGAGTCGGATGAGGTCCAGGCTTCGGTCGTCCAAAACGACGAATACGATGGGGAGGCCGATTCGGCGGGCCGTGGCCATCTCGCCGGCCATCATGTGGAAGCCTCCGTCTCCGGTCACGCAGGCCACCTTTCGATCCGGTCGGCAAAGCTTTGCGGCCAGGGCCGCGGGGATGCCGAAACCCATGGAGGACCAGCCGTTGGTCATCAACTGAAGCCCGGGAGCGGGGGTCCTCCACATCTGTCCGATCAGGTGGATATGGGCGCCCACGTCGCAGGTCATGATCCCGTCCTGGGGCAACGCTTCCCGCAAGCCCGCCAGGGCGGCTCGGGGGCCGAAGGAACCCGGAGGCGGTTCCATTGCGCGGAACATAGCCTCGCGACGCCCGGCTAGTTCCTTGAGGTCCCATCGGGAATCCAGGGGGGACAGAGCTTCCAGACGCCGAAGGGAGGCGCCGATGTCCCCGGTGACGTCCGTGACGGAGGGATACGCCGTTCGGTCGATATCCGCCGGCAGGGTGTCCAGACAGAGCAGGGGGACGGGGGGCATCCAATCTTCGTAGTTGAACTCGATGGGATCGTACCCGACCGCAACCACCAAATCCGCCTCTTTGTGGGTGGCCGCGACTCGGTCGGACAACGCATGGAACAGGACTCCAACGTACAGGGGGTGATCCTCCGGAACCAGTCCCTTGGCCATCGGGGTCAGGATGATCGGCATCCTGTGCTTTTCGGCGACCCGGATGAGAAGGGGACCCAGGCCAGCGCGTACGGAGGATAATCCGACGGCCATCACGGGACGTCGGGAAGTTGAGACCGCAGACTCGATCAAGCGAAGAGTCTCCTCCGAAGCGGGGCCCAGGGTATGCGCCGGGGGCAGCCCGACCGGGACGGGGGCGTTCGACGTCTCCTTCGGGCCGAGATCCTCCGGGAGACCGATGTGGACGGGGCCGGGCATGTCGGAGCGGGCGATCTGCAGGGCCTGGTCGATTACTTGGTCCACCCGGTCCGGAGCCAGGCGGGTCGTCCATTTCGTGATAGGGCGATATAGCGCCTGGTGATCGATAGCCATCTGGACCGTGCGTCCCAGCATCTTTTCCGGCGGTTCGCTGGTGAAGGCTAGAAGGGGGGATCGATCCAGCAGGGCTCCGCCGACTCCGGTGCTGAGGTTCGTGGCCCCGGGGCCCACGGTTCCGTAGCATGCGCCCGGGATGCCGGTCAGCCGGGCCGTGACGTCCGCCATGAATCCGGCGGTCGCCTCGTTGGCGACCAAGACGAAATCCACACCCCCTGAACGCATGGCATCCATATAATAGAGCCAAGAGCCGCTGGGCACGCCGAATACTCGTTTAATGCCCGCGGTACGAAGTCGAGCCACAAGCCGATCGGCAACCGTCATCGATTCACTCCTTTTCAGGATAAATATCCACGATCATATATCATATATTTATACCACCTTCGTACCTCTTTAGCAAGCCAAATATTGAACAGGATACGGAAAGCGGACTAAAAAATCATGAAGCGGAGCGCATTTTCATGGACAATAAGGATTATATAATATAGAATGCCCCTGGTGATCACCATGAACAAGAAAATAGCAGCCGTCCCGATCCGGGAACAACTGTACGACGCCGTCAAGGATTCCATACTCCGGAACGCCTTTGTCCCCGGGTCCCTCCTTCAGATCGACCGGCTCGCGGAGGAGTACGGCGTAAGCGCCACCCCCGTCCGGGAAGCCCTGGTCCGCCTCGAGGCCGACGGCCTCGTGACCCTTATCCCGAACAAGGGTGCCCAGGTCACGGAGATCACGGAAAAGGATATTCGGGAGATCTGGGAGATGCGCAGGCTTCTGGAGCCCTATGCCGCCCGTTCCAGCGCCTCTGCGATCCGGGAAGAGGAAATCGTAGAACTCGAACGGGAGATCCTTACCCTGCGGGATGATCCAACAAACACAGAACTCTATATTAGAACAGACATTAAGCTCCACGAGCTCCTTTATGTACACTGCCCCAATGCCTATCTTCGGGAGACGCTGCGCAGGG
>JAAYUR010000194.1 GCA_012517645.1 Treponema sp. | reverse complement strand
GGCCGCCCCCGACGGACTTTCCTCCCTGCAGGAAGGCTCGATCCGGTTCCTGGCCGATTTTTCCGGATGGGGTCGGGGGACCGGGACGGTAGTTCCTTGCCGGCCAGTAGGCCGATCCGGCCTTTTCCTCCGGGGACCCAAAAACGCCGCCCGGGTTTCCCCGGGCGGCGTCGTTATGGATGCCTCGTCACGCTTGCCGGAGCGACGGAACCTCGCGGAAGGCTGCGCGGCCCGGCTCTAGATTCCCAGGTACGCCTTCCGCACGCTCTCGTCCTGGGAGACCTCCTTGGCCGTGCCGGACAGGACGATGCTGCCGGTCTGCAGGACGTAGGCCCGGTGGGCGATGGAAAGAGCCATCAGGGCGTTCTGCTCGACCAAAAGGATGGTCGTCCCCTTGGCGTTGAGCGTCTTGATCACCTCGAAGATCTGGTCCACCAGCACCGGCGCGAGGCCCATGGACGGCTCGTCCATTAGAAGGATCTTGGGGCTGGACATGAGGCCCCGGGCGGTGGCCAGCATCTGCTGCTCGCCTCCGGACAGGGTTCCCCCCTTCTGGGTCGCCCTCTCCTTGAGGCGCGGGAAGAGGGTGAAGGCTTGCTCGACGCCCCGCTGGATCTCCGCCTTGTCCTTGACCAGGAAGGCGCCCATCTCCAGGTTCTCCAGCACCGTGAGGCGCGGGAAGATTCCCCGGCCTTCGGGCACCATGCCCACGCCCTCCTTGTGGACCAGGTGGGCCTCCATGTGGGTGATGTCCTTGCCGTTCAGCAAGACCTTTCCGGACTTCGGATGGAGCAGCCCGGAGATGGATCGCAGGGTGGTCGTCTTGCCCGCTCCGTTGGCGCCGATCAGGGTGACGATCTCCCCCTCCTCGACGGTCAAGGAGACGCCCTTGAGGGCATGGATGTTGCCGTAGTAGCTGTGTATTTCCTTCAGTTCGAGCAGGCTCATCGGCTTCTCCTTAATCGTTCATGGCGGACGCCGCGCCCCGCCCCAGGTAGGCTTCGATGACCCGCGGGTTGGAGGCGATCTCCTTGGGCGTTCCCTCGGCTATCTTCTCCCCGTAGTCCATGACGGAGATCCGCTCGGAGATGTTCATGACCACCTTCATGTCGTGCTCGATCAAGAGGATGGTGATCCCCAACTCGTCCCGCAGGCGTCGGAAGAGCTTCATCGCGTCCTCGCTCTCCGCGGGGTTCATGCCGGCGGCGGGCTCGTCCAGAAGGAGGAGCTTGGGTTCCGAGGCTAGGGCTCGGGCGATCTCCACGCGCCGCTGGGCGCCGTAGGGCAGGCTGGCCGCCAGCTCGTTTCCCACGCCGCGAAGGCCCACGTATTCCATGAGCTCCTCGGCTCGAGATTCGGCCCGCTTCTCCTCTTCCTTGAAGGCCTTGGTCCGGAGGACAGCCTGGACGGGATTCTGCTTGAGCCGGGTGAAGGCGCCGACCATGATGTTCTCGATCACCGTCATCCCCCCGAAGAGGCGGATGTTCTGGAAGGTCCGGGCGATGTGGAGGTCCGTGATCTTCTCCGGCGGCAGGCGCTCGATGCGGTGGCCGTCGAAGGTGATCGTGCCCTCCTCGGGCGGGTAGAGGCCGGAGATGGCGTTGAAGAACGTGGTCTTGCCGGCTCCGTTCGGGCCGATGATGCTGTAGATGCGCCCGGACTCGATGTTGAAGTTCATCTTGTTGACGGCCACCAAGCCTCCGAAGCGCTTGACGACGTTCTGGGCAAACAGGATGTTCGCGCTCTCAGGCATGGTCGCCCTCCTTGGTCTCGGACGCGGCGCCGCCGTTTCCGTTGCCGTTGATGAACAGGGCTCCCGTATTCGTACCGTCCTGGGTATGGGCCTTCAGTTCCCGCTTTCGCCGGGCCGCCGGGAAGATGCCCGCGGGCCGGTAGATCATCATCAGGATCAGGATGATGCCGAATACCAGACGCTGGTACTTGGACGGGTCCAGCTGGTTGGAAAGGTCCCGCCAGTAGAAGTTGATGATGGGGATGTAGGCGTCGCTCTGTCGAAGGCGCGAGAGGAAGAGGGAGAAGCTCTGCAAGACCTGGAGGTTCAGGATGATGACCACCGAGGCGCCTATGATGACACCCTGGATGCTCCCGATGCCTCCCAGTATGACCATGGTCAGCACGCTGACGGACTGCAGGAAGTTGAAGGATTCGGGGCTGACGAAGGTGCGGCTGGCGGCGAAGAGCACGCCCATGGCGCCCGCGAAGGACGCTCCCACGGCGAAGGCGCCCAGTTTCAGCTTGTTGGCGGGGATGCCCATGGCGCTTGCCGCCAGCTCGTCCTCCCGGATGGCCGTCCAGGCGCGTCCGACCTTGGAGTCGTCCAGGCGGTAGGTGATGATCACCGCGGCGATCACGACCACCAGGGCGATCAGGTAGAACAGGATGTTGTAGAACTGGTTCACCGTCACGGGGCGTCCGACCAGGGGTTCGAAGATGCTGTTGAAGAACTTGACCGTCTCCGGCCCCAAGGTGGGCCGTTGGATGGGTGTTATCCCCTGGGGACCGTTGGTCAGGTTGACGGGCTTGTCCAGGTTGTTGGCCAGCTGACGCACGATCTCCCCGAAGCCTAGGGTGATGATGGCCAGGTAGTCGCCCCGTACCCGGAGGACCGGGAGGCCCAGGATGAGTCCGACCACGGCCGCCACGATGATTCCCAGGAAGATGAAGAGGTAGAACCAGTCGGCGGCCATGAAGAAGGGCGTGCCCGGGGGTACGGTTCCGGGTATGGCCTTGAGCAGGAAGGGCTGCTGGGAGCCGAAGAAGGCCCACAGGTAGGCCCCGACGGCGTAGAAGGCCATGTACCCGAAGTTCAGGAGTCCCGAGAAGCCGACGACGATGTTCAGGCCCAGGGCCAGGGCGGAGAACACCGCGATCTGGAAGATCACCTCCAGGTAGAAGATGTTCCGGGCTCCCAGGATGGGAACCAGCACGACCGCGACCAGGACCGCCAGCGCCAATTTGACGGGTTTTCGCATTTCAAGGAAATAGGGCAGGGCAGCGGCGGTGGCGAAGACCAGGAACGCGGGGATGGACCGGGGGCTCAGGTATACCAGGATGAAGCCCAGGGCCAGGAGAGCCAGGCTCAGGATGTAGGGTGCCTTCCCCTTGTTCGCGTAGACCGCCGCCTTCCGGAGGGCGTCCCGAATATCGATCTTCATAGACGACCTCCTTTACGCCTTCTGGGAAACCTGCTCGCCGAGCAGGCCCGAGGGGCGGAATATGATGACGATGATCAGGATCAAGAACGCCAGGATGTCCTTGTACTCCGATCCGAAGTTGCCCATGGTATAGGTTCCCAGGTAGGCTCCCGCGAAGCTTTCCAGCATTCCGAGGACGATGCCTCCCAGGAGAGCCCCCGTGAGGTTCCCGATGCCTCCCAGCACCGCGGCGGTGAAAGCCTTCATGCCCGGCATGAACCCCACGAAGGGGTCGATGCGGGTGAACTTGAGGGCGTACAGGACGCCCGCGGCCCCGCCCAGGGAGCCGCCCAGGAGGAAGGTGAAGGCGATGATGCCGTTCACCCCGATGCCCATTATGGCCGCGGTGCTGCGGTCCTGGGCCACGGAACGTATGGCCTTGCCGATCCTCGTGGCGTTCACGATGTAGTTGAGCCCCACGAGCATGAACATGGCCGCCGCGATGACGATCAGGGACTTCACCTGGATATCGACCCGGATGGGGTTTCCCGAGGTGGGTATGGAGAAGAGGGGTATCCGGTCGTCGAAATTGCCGAAGGTCGGGATGACCCGGTAGAATTGGCCCGTCGTCAGGCTCTCGGTCAGGCGGATGATGTCCTGGAGGGCGAAGGAGACGCCGATGGCCGAGATGAGGGGAACCAGGCGGGGAGCGCCCCGGAGGGGACGATAGGCCACGCGCTCGATGAAGACCGCGGTGCCTCCCGCTGCGGCCATGGCCACGATGAGGGCGAGGGCGAGGTAGAGGTAGGGCGTCAGGCCCCCGGCGGTCTTCAAGACCCCCGTTTGGTCCAGGATGATGAGGAATTCGACGCCCGCGAAGGCTCCCAGGGCGAAGATCTCGCTGTGCGCGAAGTTGATGAACTCCAGTACGCCGTAGACCATGGTATAGC
>JAAYUR010000432.1 GCA_012517645.1 Treponema sp. | reverse complement strand
GGATAAAGGCTTTCAGGATATCCGGATCGAAGCGCCGGGAGTTGTCCGAAAGCAGGGCCTTCATGGCGGCGTAGCCGATCATGGAATTCCGGTAGGGTTTCTCGCTGACCATGGCTTCGAAGGCGTCGGCCACGGAAACGATCCTGGACAGGACGTCGATGTCCGGGCCCGCCACCCGGCGGGGATAGCCCTGGCCGTCCCAGCGCTCGTGGTGCTGCAGCCCGATGATGCCGACGTCGTCCGGGTACAGGAGCTCCTTGGTGATGATCTTGTACGTGAGGAGTGGGTGGGCCCGCATCTTCTGGAGCTCTTCCTCGGAAAGATGCCCCTTCTTCCGGACGATCGCCTCGGGGATCCTCAGCATCCCCGCGTCGTGGAGCAGGGCACCCGTGGCGAGGTAGGACAGCCGGTACGGAGGCAGCCTCAGAGTGACGCCGATCACCACCGAGAGGATGGCGGTGTTCACCCCCGCCCGGGCGTAGCTGTAGCCCTGCATGTCCCCGGACAGGATGGCCGCCACCGCGCGGGACTGCTTCTCCCGGACCACCCGCAGGACATCCTGGGAGATCTGGTCCACCGTCTTGGGCTCCACCCGCTCCATCCGGGCCAGGCGGTCGTAGACGGCCTTCAGCATGTCCACCATCTCCGTGTAAGCCCGGTACAACTCCCGGTCCCCGAGGAAGGCGGCGGGGTTGACCCCGTCCGATCGGGGACCGTCCGGGGAAGACGCGGTTCCCGCGATCTGGGTTCCTTCGGTATAGACGAAGGATATGCCCCATTTCTGGAGCATATCCAGATCCTTCTGCTTGACCGGGACACCCGCGGGCACCAGGAGGTTCTGGTCGTCGATGTAGACGTCCTCGGTAAAGGCCGCGCCCGGTTTGATCTGATCCAGGGTGATCTTCTTTTTCATATACCTTCCAACTTCGCGATGAATACGTATACCCGAGCGACGATCTCCCAGTACTCCTCGGGCACCATGTCTCCGGGATCCAGGGGAAACAGGAACCCCGCCAGGGGCTCATCCGCCAGGACGGGTATCCCCAGTTCCTCCGCCAACGCCAGCATCCGCTCGGCCGCGGTTCCGGAGCCCTTCGCCACCAGGAAGGGTGCGGGAAGTGTGTCGTCGTACCGGAGGGCTACGGCTTTCTTCGTCCTACCTGTATGTATCGGCGGGAAGGGGGACATTCCTTCATCAGGCATGATCGTCCACCGCAGGGTATTCCGGGCCGAGGTCCCGGGTCTCCAGGATCTCGACTCGACACCCTCGACCCGCCAGGCGGCGCTCCAGGTCCCCCAGGCTGTCCACCAAGAGGCGCGGAGATCCCTCGGAGCGATCCGCGATCCCCAGACGAAGTCCTCCCTCCGAACCTCGAAGGTCGAAGTCGTAGCGTCCGAACCGGCCCGGACCCCGGACCTCCACGTCCGCGGACAGGATCGAGCCGAAACGGTTTCCCTGGGATACCAGTATACGCAGGGTCCCGGAAAACGCAACGCCTTCGCGCTCGAAGCGGTAGGGCACGTAGATCCATCGCCCCCGGGGTCCGGATCGGGAATTGAACACCTGCCGGGGATCGGGCTTATCCCCGGTCCTCCCGGCGAGAGCCTTCAGAAGCCCGGTCAATGCCCCGAGGCCCTCGGGATCGTCCCCTTCGGAGCCGAGGAATTCCGTCCAGATTGGGGCCGCGGCTTCCCCGGCTCCGACCCCGCCCGGGTCGCCGCCCGACCCCTGCCGGTTCGAGCCTGCGGAACCATCCCCCGCGCCGCCGTCGGTCCGCCCCTCCCCCGGGGCTTGCCGGCTTCCCGAGCCTTCATCCCGTCCCCCGCCCGTTTCCCGATCACCGAAACCGTCTCCCTCCCCGCGGGAGGACAGGGCGTCCACCGCGTCGACGTAGGCCCCGGGATCCAGGGCCTTGGCCAGGGCCCGGGCCAGAAGGGCGGCCCTCTCCTCGGAGACGTCCTTACGGAGCAGGGCGGCCCGGAGTTCGGAGATCCGCCGGGGCTCCAGGGGCAGGCCCTCGGCCATCAGTGCCCGGAGGACAAGGATGGAAGCCGCGTCGCCGGGCAGGCCCGAGGAGCGCAGGAATTCGGCGGCCCTCCCCTCCCCGGCGGGCCCGAGAACCCGAAGGACCCAGCCCGCTCCGTCCCGTTGGCGCTCCGCCCGGGCGGAATAGAGGCTCCCGGGATTGAGGGGCGCGGCCACGGCGGCGTCCAGGCGGACACCCCGCACCAGCACGGTCCATCGTCCCTCCGAGGAGGGGGCCAGGGCCTTGAAAAGGATCGAGGCGCCCTCCCGCAGCCCCGGGACCTCGGGTCCCGGAGCGCCGGCGGCGCCTCGAATCAGCGGGGATCGGGTCGAGTCCGAACCGATCCGTTCCATTCCCGCTTATGCCTGGGCCGGGGCCTCGGCTGCGGCGGTCTCCTTCCGGGGCGCCTTCCGGCCTCCCAGGAGCTCCTTGACCTTGGACTTCTTGCCCACCTTATCCCGGATATAATACAACTTGGCGCGCCGGGGTTTGCCGTAGCGCACGATTTCGAGCTTCTCGATCCGAGGCGAATTCAGGGGGAAGACGCGCTCCACCCCGACGCCGTACGAGTTCTTGCGGACCATGAAGGACCGGCCGATCCCGGCGTTCTTGATGGCCAGGACCAGGCCTTCATAGATCTGGACACGCTCGTTCTTGCCTTCCACGATCTTGAAATGGACGCGGACGGTGTCGCCCGGCTTGAAATCGGGGACCTCTCGGAGCTCCGCCGCCTCGATCTTCTTAATCAGGTTCATCGATTCCCCCTTCGGCTACTATTCGCTCGATCAATCCGCGCAGGTCGTCCGATAGCATCGCGTCCGAGAGCAGTTCGGGGCGATAGGCGAGCGTCTTTTCGAGCCGCTTCTTCAGGCGCCAACGCGCTATGTTTGCATGGTGTCCCGAGACCAGGACGTCCGGGACTGGCATACTATCATAAAGGGCCGGGCGTGTATACTGGGGGTACTCCAGGAGCCCCCCCTCGAAGCTCTCCTCGGCCAGGGATTCCCCGGTGATGACCCCGTCGATCAGACGGTAGACCGCGTCCACGATCACCAGGGCCGCGGCCTCTCCGGAGGAGAGCACGTAGTCCCCGATCGAGATCTCGTCGGAGACGTACTTGTCCACGATACGCTGGTCCACCCCCTCGTACCGGCCGCAGAGGATCACCAGCTTGGGTTCCCGGGCAAGGTCTCGGGCGTAGGACTGGTTGAAGACCCGCCCCCCGGGTGTTACGAAGATTGTGCGAGATTCCGGGGAACCTGCGGCCTCCAGGGCCCGGCCCAGGGGTCCCGGAAGCATGAGCATACCGGCACCGCCGCCGTAGACCTCGTCGTCGCACTTGTGGTGCTTGTCCGTGGCGTAGTCCCGGATGTTCACCAGGTCGTAGGACACCAGTCCCCGCTCCACGGCCCTCCTCATGATGGAGCTCTCGAAGAAACCTCGGAGGATCTCCGGGAAGAGGGTGAGCACCGTGAGCTTCATTCCAGGATCCAATCCACAAGCAGTTCGATCCGCCGCCCGGCGATATCTACCGTACCGATGAATTCCTTCCGGAAGGGCACCAGAACGGACCGGGCGGCGGTTCGCCGGATCTCGAGCAGGGGGGACTCCCCGCCCTCCAGGACGGCTTCCACCGACCCGACGGTCTTTCCGGCCAGTACGAGCTCGCAGCCCTCCAGGTCGGCGATATAGTACTCACCCGGCCCCAGGGGTGCGGCTTGGGAACGGGGAACCAGGATCTCCCAGCCGGTCCAGATCCGGGCCTCCTCGGGGGCGGTGCAGCCTGACAGCCTCAGCAGGACCTCCGGGCCGGTGAGCCTGGACTCCTCGACCCGGGCGATCCTTCGATCCCCCTCCCGGCCGAGAACGACCTCTCCGAGATCCGCGAAGTGGGCGGTTTCGCCGGAGTAGCTCTGGACGCGAAGAAAGCCTTGGACCCCGTGGGGGGACCCGAGGCGCCCGATCGCGAGGAGACGTTCTTCAGAAGAGTTGTTCATGGAATTCTGCACGGAAGGATTCTCCAGGAATCCCGCGGGCCGAGCGGAGCGCCCCCGGGCCCGTCGGATCGCATCCTAACGCGGGTCCGGGACCTGCGCCCCCCTGGCCCCGGGGGCCCTAGTCCAGGATTTCCAGGACTACCCGCTTGGCGGAATGGGAAGCGGAGGCGGACAGGATGGTCCGGAGAGCCTTGGCGATCCGGCCGTGCTTGCCGATCACCTTTCCGACATCCTCCTCCGCGACCCGGAGTTCCAGGAGAACGGATTTATCCCCCTCCACGGCG
>JAAYUR010000146.1 GCA_012517645.1 Treponema sp. | reverse complement strand
GGGAGGATCCCGGGGCGGCTCGTGGAATGTTACTTGACGGGGAGTACCTCGGCGACCCAGCGATCGACCAGCCGCTTCTTCTCGGCCGCCGCCCAGAGGGGATCGACGGCGATGGTCTTCAGGCTCTTGAAGGCGGGCATGCCGGCTCCGAGCTTGACGCCCGGGATGATGGGGTAGAAGTAGGTCTTGGATTCCGTGAGGACCGCCTGACCATTGGGACTGGTCAGCCACTCCACCAGGGCCTCGGCGGCCTTGAGGTTCTTGGCGCCCTTGACGATCGACACCCCGGGGGCCTCGAACCAGACGCCCTCGGATGGGAAGACCACTTCCAGGGGGAATCCCTGGTCGATGAACTCGAAGAACGCCGGGGTGAACTGGAGGGCGATGGCGCACTGGCCGACGGAAACGCCCTTGGAGGGACCGGTACCCGAGGATGTGTAGGTCTGGACGTTCGGACCGAGCTTTTTCATGTAGTCGTACGCCTTGTCCTCACCCATGAGCTTCACGAGGGACGCCACGATGTTGTACGCGGTTCCCGAGGACTGGGGGGAGGGCATCTGGATCTGGCCCTTGTAGGCCGGGTTCAGAAGGTCGTTCCAGGACTTGGGCACCGGGGCTCCCATGCGGGCCAGGATGTCCTTGTTGACCGCGATGGCCATGGGGTTCATGTAGAAGCTGCGCCAGTACCCCTCGGGATCCTTGAATTCCGGGGCGAGGGAGGAGAAGTTGCCCCCCTTGTGCGGCTGGGTGAGGCCGTCGGTCTTGGCGGCGATGTGGTTCTCGCTGGGGGCGCCCATCCAGACGTCCGCCTGGGGGTTCGCGGCTTCCGCCTTGAGCCGGGCCAGGGCCGGTCCGGAGGAGAGGTGGACGAACTGGGCGGTGATGCCCGTGTCCGCGGTGAAGGCGTCCAGAAGCTTCTTCGCGTTGGCCTCGTCCACGCTGGAGTAGACGATTACGGTCTTCGCGCCTTCGGCTTCGCCCTCCTTGCCGCCCATGGCGAACGCGGCGGGCACGGCCAGGGCGACGACGAGGACGAGGGCGACGATACGGTTTCTCAGCGACATAGGGCCTCCTCGAGAAAGGGTGATATTCATACCTTGCAATCGGCGTGCCAAGGCGGCCTCACCGGATTGCGGGAAATTTCCGGCCGGCGGAGTACGAATCCCGACGTCTCGCCGGGGCCTGGGGACGAAAGTGTGCAAGATGTGTGCAGCGAAGAATCAGGCGTTTCCCGGTTCCGCCCCGTCCGCGATGCCCAGACGCCCCATCCGGTAGTACAAGGCCCGCCGGGAGATGCCCAGGATCCGGGCCGCCGCGCTCTTGTTGCCCCCGGACTGCCGGAGGGCATCGAGGGTCTCCCTACGCTCCCGGGCGTCGGGATCCGGACGCCCGAACCGGTCGGGGGCCTCCTCCTCAAGGAGTCTCGACTCCAGGATCCTCGGCCGGTAGAGGACCACCAGGCGCTCGACCAGGTTTTCCAGCTCCCGGACGTTTCCGGGCCAGGCGTACCGCCCGAGGGTATCCAGGAAATCCGCCGACACCGAGGGACGGTCGAGCCCCTCCGCGGCGGCCACCCTTCCGGCGAAGTGCTCGACCAACTCCGGGATGTCTTCCCGGCGGTCGCGCAGGGGAGGGACCGAGAGGGGCACCACGTCCAGGCGGTAGTACAGATCGCTCCGAAAGGTTCCGGCGGCGACCAGGTCCTCGAGATTCCGGTTGGTCGCCGCCAGGAGGCGGAAGTCGGCCCGGATGAGGTCCGTTCCGCCGACCCGGGAATAGGCCCGCTCCTGGAGGACCCGGAGCAGCTTGACCTG
>JAAYUR010000020.1 GCA_012517645.1 Treponema sp. | reverse complement strand
TACTCCAGCGACTGCGGGGTCGCCCTGCGGTTCCGTCCCGACGACGCGGATGCCCTCCGGACCGCCCTCGCGGCCGCGGAGGTGGAGTACGAGCGGATCGAGGGGAATGAGGTTACCGGATAGGTCGGACAGGATGGACAGGATGAAGACGAGATTAACAAGAATAGGATTTTAGAAAGGGAAAAGACCATGAGAAAATCGGGCACCCGGGCCGGATCCTGGCCCGCACCCGCTTCGGCTAAGTGCCGTTCCGGGCCATGTAGTCCAAAGCCGCCTCGGCCAGGAAGCCGGAACCGCCCTTGCAGGCCCGGGAAGCCCGTAGTATCCTGCGCCCAGATCCGGCGGGCCGCACCGCCGGGTAAGGAAAAACCATGAGAAACGTACGCATCCTGGTCGCATCCCTTCTGCTGATCGCCTCCTCCCTTCTCTCCGCGCAGATCCGGGAGTCGGTGGTGCTGGTCGAACCCAAGCTGAGCGAGGACGGGGCCGCCGTCTTTCGTGAAATTGCGTCCTTCTTCAAGTCAAACGGCCTGGGCGACCTGGGAAAGTACTTCGAGGAACGGTCGAAAAACGCGGGAAGCGGGAGCGGCTTCCTGACCCTGGACCCCTACGGCCGAACCATCATCGTCACCAACCGCCACGTCATGGCTTTCGCGGACTCGGCAACCGCGACGATCACCCGGGAGGAAGGCGAGAACCTCAAGCTCGAGGACTGTCCCCTCCTCTACGAGGATCCGAACCTCGACCTGGCCATGCTCCTGGTGCCGGACTCCGCACCCCGGGACCTGAGAACCCTTCCGTTCGCGGACGCCGTGCCCCCGGACGGCACCGAGGTCTGGACCGCGGGTTACCCGGGCCTGCTCGGAAAGCCCTCCTGGCAGCTGGCCAAGGGCGTCTTCTCGAACCGCCGGGTGGTCGTGGAGGACCTCGGCCCGGCGGAATAGACGGTCTTCACACAGCACTCCGCCCCCATCGACCCGGGCAACTCGGGTGGCCCCCTGCTCATCGGAAATCCCGCCGACCTCTCCACGATCCGGGTGGTCGGCATCAACACCTGGATGGTCCGGGGCCGGCAGAACGCCAACTTTGCGGTGCACCTGGATAAACTCAAGGCCGCGATCGGCGGGATCCGGGATCCCGGGAAAGCCTCGGACGGGCTCGGGCACGTGCGGGAGGAAGCCGCCCGGCTTGCCGCGAACCTGAATGGAGAGGAATGGAACCGCTTCGAGGCGGGCCGCTACATCTCCACCCGCCTGGCCATGCGCCAGGGCTGGGCCTCCTTCAAGTACATCCTGGACCGTCCCGGAAACGAGGACGAGAAGAAACAATGGGCCGAGCGCTTCCTGTACGAGTCCCCGGAGGAGACCCTGCGCCAGGCCGTGTACTACCGGATCACGCAGTCGATGCGGCGCGGCGGAGCTTCCGTTACCCTCGGGTCCGTGGAGGAGGGCAGGGACGACGCCGGGGAGCACTACGTCCGGGCGACCTACGCCTCCGGCCGCAACACCTACTACCTGGACTGGTTCGAGGATTCCGGAACCTGGCGGATCCGCTCCGGGGGACGTGGACATCCGATCCGAGGGACTGGACGGTAGGGAGACGGCGCCGACTTCGGAAGCCTTGTCCGAGGAAGAAAGAGATTTCCGTCGGTTCCCCTCCGGATGGATGGTGGGGGTAGATGCTGGTCAAATTGGCTTCCATCGTCTACTCGATGAATCTGCGAAACCAGGGTATGGAATAAGAGCTGGTTATCAGTACGGAATATGGAACATTGCATCCGTCAGCCCTTTCCTTACTAT
>JAAYUR010000306.1 GCA_012517645.1 Treponema sp. | reverse complement strand
TTCCTGGAGGCCGCCCGGAAGGTGTTCCGCTACCTGCGGACCTACCTTCGCAGACCCTTCGAGGACGAGGAGCTCCTGCTTCCGAAGCTGGAGACCCTGCTCCGATCTCCGGGAGGCCGGGAGGGAGTGGAGGCGGCGTTTATCGTGGACGGGGACATGCCCAAGTACGAAAAGGGGGATTGGGCCCGGGCCGCGGGAATCGAAGCGGGATCCGACCGGGGCGAGGGCTCTCGGGGCTACGACAAGCTCCTGTGGCTGAGAAGCCAGGCGGAGCGCCGCCTAGGCGCGGGAATCCGGACCGTCCGCGCCGGACCGGGCTTCTTCGAATCGGAACTGTATCGTTGGTCCGAGGCCGCCCGGGAGCACCGCCGAGCGGCCAAGGCCGTCCTGGCCAACTTCTAGCGGCATGGCTTGATCCGGCCTTCCTCACCCGTATCCATCATGCCCAGCACGGCCATAGCGGCATCCACGGCGGCCCGATGGAGCTGGGCCCTCCGGGAGGGCGGCACCGAGTCGGGGATCTCCACGACCAGGGCGGGAATGGCCAGGCGGCCCGAAATTTCCGCGGCCAGGCTGCCCCGCGGGGGGCCGCCGGTGTACGAAAAGCCCTCCATTCCCGGCAGGTTCAGCATCGCCAGGGCGAGCTCCGCCGCCCGCGGCAGGGACGGGACCACCAGGAAGGGACCGGGGCCTTCAGCCCAGGTCCCGTCGCTCTCGTGGAGGTCCAGGACCAGGTCGGGCCGGGAGGTCCGTATCATCCGAAAGAGCGAAGCGGCGCGGCGCTCCCCGGGAGCTCCGAGGCGGCGGCCCGGGAAGGACCGGTTCAGGTCGCCCTGGCCGGGAGCCGCGCGGGACTCCGCGGCCCGAGCCTCCGGGTTGGCCTCGGGCAGGACCAGGAGGCGCCCCCGCCGGGCGGGACTCCCGGCGGCTAGGGCGCGCGCGGCCTCCACGCCGGAGGGCTCGTCCCCATGGATCCCCGCGACCACCAGAAGGGTGGGCCCCAGGATCTCGCTCTCAAGGCGGATCGGGGACAGAGCCGCGCAGGACCCCAGGAGGGCGCAGACGAAGGCCGCTGCGGCCGAAGGGAAAGACGCCCGGACGGACGCTCGCCGCCGGTCCTCGGTTACCGGCCGTGCGGGCGGCCCCGCGCGGCGAACCGGGCAGGGCGCCCGGTCCCGGCCCTTGTTATACGGAATCTTCATGGCAGGGGTTTCAGGAAGGCGCCCAGGCCCTTCTCGAGCAGGCTTCCGTACTCCGGCACCCCCGATAGTTCCAGGGGCCGGTCCGGGCGCTCCGAGGAGAGCGCGAAGGCGAATTCGGAAATGCCGGCCAGGTGCCGGCCCACCCGCTCCTCGATGGGGTGCCCGTTCTCGTCGAAGGGCACGTAGAGCCTGCCCAGGGCCTGGGCCTTGACGTAGTAGGGATCCCGGCCCTTGAGGACCAGGTCCACGTTCGTCCGCCCCCGGAGCCGCCCCTGGGAGGGGTTCGCGGTCTCCATCAGAACCGCCAGGGTATCCGTGGCGTCCCCCAGTTCCCGGTGGGTCAGACCCCGCAGGTTCTTCGGGGAGGGTTCCAGGCCGATCTTGATGTCCAGGAACTCCAGGCCCAGGACGACTTGGGAAGCCAGGGGCATGGCCCGCTCGTGGGCCACGATGGCGTTGATCACCGGGTATTCCGGGGAGGCCTCGTGGAGGTCGATCGTCAGGTCCACGGCCTCCTTGCGGATGAGGTTCGCGATACCCAGGCAGACCCGCTCCGTGAGGGTTCCGTCCGCCCGGCCGGGATAGCCTCGGTTGAGGTTTCGGGTCTCGTTGCCGGACAGGGTCTGGCCGCTGGCGGCGTGGACGTAGACGTCGGGATCCGGCCACTGGTGCACGGGGTTCGTGGCCCGGGAACCGTACCGGAAGGTGCGCTTCGACCCGTCGGGCAGGGGTATGGAGTAGGTCTCGGGCGCCCCTTCCTGGGGGTCGTTGTGGGTGAAGCCGGAGGCGTTGGCCCGGGGAATCACGTAGAGCGTGCCCGAGCTCACCTCGGCGTTCTCGATCAAGAGAACCGCGGAGAGGAAAGCGGAGGGTTCGTTGGGGTGCGTCCCCCCGAGGACCAGCATCGAAGAGCCCGGGGAGGATCCGCGGAAAACATACACCTCCGTATCCCCCGGAGAGCCCGCCAGGTCCGGGAGCCATTCGGAGAGCATCCGGACTTCCGAAACCCCCGGTCCCCGCACGAGGATCTCGTGCTTGCGGTGGTCGAGAAAGCGGACCGAGGCGGCCGCCGCGGCCGCCAAGGCCAGGATGGATACCGCCAGGGCGGTCGCATGGTGTCGTTTCATGGCCTCCCCCTACTTGATCATGAGGACCCGCAGGAGGAGGGGAATGGCCACCATGGCCGCGGCGGCCTGCTTCCGCCAATCCTTTTCGGTCCAGAGGTGCCACACGGTAAGTCCCAGCACGGAGGCCGCGATCGCAAGGTACAGGTACGTCATCTGGCAGCTCCTGACTTCAGTAGAGGGCGCGGATTTGCTTGGACAACACGATGAACACCAGGGCCCAGGCGATGATGACCAGGGACGGGACGACCAGCTTGACCAGGACCCGGGAATACTTCGGTTCGCCGACCACCTGGGCCGCGAAGATCGCCGAAAGGGCCGTGGGGGGCATGAAGTCGCCCAGGGAGGCGATCAAGGACAGGGCCGCGGCGGTCACGATCTGGTCTCTCCCCAGCAGGGCCAGCAGGAAGGGCACCCCCAGGACGCTGGAGGCCCCGAAGGCGGATACGGCGCCGAAGAGGGGTATGGACACGGCGATGGCCGCGTACAGCAGGGCCGGAGGCACCGAGAGAGCGCTGACCACCACGAAGCCCCGGACCCCGGTCAGGGTCATCACCTGGATGAACATGCCGACCCCCGCCAGGATTCCCAGGACCGGCAGGGCGTCGTTCACCGCGGCCTTGGCGGCCGCAAGGATGTTGAAGCGCTTCCCGACAACCATCCCCAGGGCCGCGCCGATCAGGAAGACCACGG
>JAAYUR010000423.1 GCA_012517645.1 Treponema sp. | reverse complement strand
GCAATTCCTCCATCCTGCTGATCTCGGCTTCCGTGGCTGGCTGGTAGACATCCGATGTGCCCACTGCCTCCCGGAGTGCCGTATGCCCGGAAAGGTAACCCAGGTTGATCCACGGGGATTTCCTCTTTTCCTTGACGCGGCCCATGCCCGGCCCGGAACCGCAGTTTCCCGCGAGTGCGGTGGTGACGCCCTGCCTGAGGAGAGCCTTCTGGATCGTCCCCGGATCGTCCAGCTCCTCGTCGTGCATATGGGTGTCGATGAAGCCCGGGGAGACCAGGAGGCCCGCCGCGTCGATCACCCGACCCGCCGCCGGCGAATCCGGCCCCAGGTAGGCGATGCGTCCGGCCTCGACGCCGACGTTCGCCCGGCGCTCCGTCCCTGCCGCGGGATCCAAGGCGGTTCCTCCCCGTATCAAGATGTCCAGGCTCATGTATGTCCCCCTTCCGAAAGAAAAGGCGGCGAGGGACCGTCCCCCGCCGCCCGTCGTAGGATTATCTTACGACAAGACCCGGGCTACTGCAAGTTGATGGCTACGGCGATGGCCATGAAGATGGCCTGGGCCAGGAGCAGCCAACCGAAGAAGGGCACGAAGTACTTCCACCACTTGTCGATCGGCACCTTGGCGATGGAGCAGATGACCGGCAGGGCCGTGGTGGGCCACAGGATGTTGGAGAAGCCGTCGCCGAACTGGAAGGCCAGGACGGCGGTCTGTCGGGTGATGCCCAGGAGGTCCGAGAGGGGGGCCATGATCGGCATGGTCGTGGCTGCCTGGCCGGAGCCCGAGGGGATGAAGAAGTTGATCAGGGTCTGGACGACCAGCATGCCCTCCGCGGCCAGCCATTTGGGCATGTAGGACAGGGGCTGGGCCATGGCGTTGATGATGGAGTCGATGATCTTGGACTCCCGCATCACGATCAGGATGCCCCGGGAAAGCCCGACCACCAGGGCGCCGAACACGATGTCCTTGCAGCCCTCCAGGAAGGTCACGGCGATCTTGCTGGGGCCCCAGCCGGCCATGAATCCGGCGAAGACTCCCATGATGATGAAGAGGCCCGCCAGCTCGTCGAAGTACCAGCCCTTGACGATGACACCCCAGACCAGGAGCCCGATGATCAGGACCACCCACCAAAGGATGATCTTGTCCCGGATCGTGAACTTCTTCTCGATCAGCTCGTCGTGGTTCAGGGCCAGGGCGCCCATGTCCATGCCCTTTAGGATGGACTTGGAGGGATCCTTCTTGATCTTGAGGGCGTAGACCAAGGTGTAGACCACCGCCAGGGTTACGAAGGTGAACCAGACGATGATGCGGAAGGTCATCCCCGAGAAGAGCGGGAGCTCGGACACCTTCTGCGCGACCCCTACGGTGAAGGGGTTCATGAAGGCCGCCGCGAAGCCCATGGCCACGGCCATGGACACCATGCTCATGCCCACCAGGGCGTCGTAGCCCATGGCGATGGCCAGGCCTACGAAGAGGGGTATGAATCCGAAGGTCTCCTCGTACATCCCGAACACGGATCCGCCCAGGGCGAAGACGTACATGAAGACGGGTATGAGGATGATCTCCTTGCCCTTCAATACCCTCAGCAGCCAGCCTATGAAGGAGTGGAGGGCTCCCGTCTGCAGAACGATGTAGAAGGACGCATAGACGAAGAAGACGAAGAAGACCACGTCCGCCGCGTCGATGCTTCCCTTCTGGACGGCGATGAAGGTGTCGAAGAAGCTCCGGGGAGCCTGGTCGACCCTGTGGAAGGTCCCGGGGACCACCACGGTGCGGCCGGAGTTCGGGTCCTTGGCCCGGTCGAACTCTCCGGCGGGGATGATGTAGGACCCGATCACCGCCAGGATGATCAGGGCGAACAAGAGTACGAAGGTGTGCGGAACTTTCATGACTTTCGTGCTCATGCGTTGCTCCTCCTTAGGGAGTTGGGGTGTGCCGCCTCGTTCGAGGCGAGCGAGGTCATGCCCTCCTTTCCCCGGATGTGCGGGACCTTCGGACGGATACAAAATCCAGGAAAGTGTAGATCGCGGAATTTGCGGCGTCAATGGAACGAAGGAAAATAAGTCCGATTCCGGAACGGAATACGGGGGCCGAAGCGGGCCGGGGAGGCGGCGCGGCGGCGCGGCCCTCAGCCCCCGGACCGGTAGAGGGCCGCGTACTCCACATAGTGGGGGGCCGTGGCCGCCACCCGGGCCCGGTCCTCCTCGGAGAGCTCCCG
>JAAYUR010000282.1 GCA_012517645.1 Treponema sp. | reverse complement strand
TCCGCGGGCGGCCACGGGGGCATCCTGGGCGCCAAGAACGTGAAGGCCGTGGCCGTGAAGGGCACGGGCTCCGTGAAGGTCGCCGCGGACCGCGCCAAGTTCATGGAACTCGACAAGTTCATGATGAGCATCATCTGGGCCAACAACCAGATGGTGGTTCCCTCGAGCCCCCAGCCCTGGGCGGAGTTCTCCGACAGGACCTCCCGGTGGACGGGAAGGCCGGGGCTTTTCTGGGGAGCCGCGAATCCCCCCGTAGAGACCGGGGTCTGCGATCCCCACGACATGCAGTCCGTGGGCTTCCGCACCATGAAGGCCGTGTTCGACCTGGGCGCGAGTGCGGAGAAATACACCGTGCGCATGGGCGGCTGCGCACACTGCCCGATCCGCTGCCACTCCCAGCTCAAGGTTCCCCAGCTCGAGAAGTACGGGATGGATCCCTTCGTGTCCAATACCTGCGTCGGCTGGTCCGGTCCCCGGGGCGTCCTGTACAACGGGATCAAGGAGTTCGACGGCAACGGCCCGGATTCCTCCATCGTCGGCAACGCTATCGGGACGACCCTGGTGGACGACTTGGGGGTCTGGTGCAACTACGGCCAGATCGGCCGGGACGTCAAGTACCTGTACACCAAGGGAATCTTCAAGCAGGTCCTTCCCGCGGCCGAGTACGCCTCCATCCCCTGGGACAAGCTGGAGAAGGGGGACGCCACCTTCCTGATCGACTTCTACGACCGGGTGGCCCATAAGAAGGGTGAGATCTGGCACATCGCGGACGGATCCGCGTGGATCGCCCAGCGCTGGGGGCTCGGGGACGAGTACTGGGACAGCAAGGACAACAAGCTCTGGACGCGCGGCGGGTATCCCGTCCACCATTCCAACGAGGCCGGCGCCCAGGTCGGCGCCCTGGTGTCGTGCTTCTCCAACCGGGATTCCCAGAACCATACCCACATGAATTTCATCGGCTCCAAACTCCCGATCGCGATCCAGAAGGAGATCGCCGGCGAGATCTTCGGATCCCCGGACGCCCTGGACGCTCCGATGGATTACACCAAGATGAACGTCTACAAGGCCCGGTTCGTGAAGTACGCCCTGGTCCGCGGACGGCTCCACGATTCCTTGACCCTGTGCAACTGGATGTGGCCCATGGCGGTGAGCCCCCTCAAGGAGCGCAACTATCGGGGCGACACCTCCCTGGAGGCCCAGTTCTTCTCCGCCGTCACGGGTGTCACGAAGACCGAGGCGGAGCTGGACAAGGACGCCGAGCGGGTGGTGGATCTCTTCCGGGCGCTGACCGTCCGGTCCATGGGCACCGTGGACATGCGGGGCAAGCACGACGCCATGAACAAGTGGATCTACACGCCCGACAAGGACAAGGAGGGCAAGGAGATTCCCCAGTTCACCAAGGGCACCATCCAGATGGAGAAGGCTGACCTGGACCTCGGTCTGGGCATGGTGTACAAGCAGTTCGGCTGGGACGAGAAGACCGGCGCGCCGACCAAGGCGGGGCTGGAGGCGGTCGGTCTTAAGGACGTAGCGGACGAGCTGGGGTCGAAGGGTCTGCTTCCCGTCTGACGGAACCGGCGATCCGGCCGGGGATCGAGACCGCCCGGGGAACCGTGAACGGTTTCCCGGGCGGCCGGTTCCCGGCCGGGACCGGTCGACGAAGAACTACATTTCCTG
>JAAYUR010000475.1 GCA_012517645.1 Treponema sp. | reverse complement strand
GTCCACTGTCCACTGTCCACTGTCCACTGTCCACTGTCCACCGTATACTACCCCCATGGACCGAATTCCCGTCCGCAACCCTTTCCCAGGAGCCGCCTCCTGGCTCCTTCCCGAAACGGGCTCCACCATGGACGAAGCCCGAAAGCTGGCCGAGGCGTGGTTCCCGGAGGGCACGGTCATAGCCGCGGACCGGCAGACCGCCGGGCGGGGCCGGTTCCGGGACCGAGCTTGGGTCACCGAACCCGGCCGGGACCTGGCCTGTACGGTCATCCTCCCTTCCTTCTCCTGCAAGCTCGGGGGTCTGCCCCTCCGGGCCGGGCTCGCCTTGCACCGCGCCGTGGAGGCTATCGCGGCCCGAGAGAGAGTCGCGCCGCCGCTGGAACTGTCGATCAAATGGCCGAACGACCTTTTGATCCGAGATCGTAAGGTCGCGGGCATCCTCTGCGAGTCCTCGGGGGGCAGGTGCTACTTGGGGTTGGGCGTCAACTGCGGCCGCCCTTCGGGGACGGATTTCCGAACCGAGGTCTCCGGACTTGCGGAGGAGCTGGGCACGCCCGTGGACCGCTTCCTCGTTTTGGAGCTTTTTTTGGCACACCTAGCCGAGGCCCTGGCGGAGGAAGGCTGGGAGGACGAAGTCTCCCGGAGGCTCTGGCTCCTGGGGCGCCCGGCGCGGTTCCGGACAGGATTGTCCGAGCCGGGGGCTCCGGGAGTACGGATCCTGGAAGGCCGGATCCGGGGAGTCGGCGACTCGGGGGAATTGATTCTGGAAACCCGGGAGGGTGTACGATACTTGGCCTCCGGGGAGCTGTTCCGGGTCTGAACCGGGATCGCAAGGACTCCCTGTGCCAGGGATTGACGACGGTCGGGACAGCCGATAAGGTTTAGGCGTATGGCTACCAAAAGCCCCGGACCCTCCGCGGCCGGAAATCCGTCCGAGACGGGCATCCTCCGGCGAATCCTTTCCATCTTCACGGGAGGGGATCCCGAGGCGGATAAACGAAAGCTCCTCAAGTCCATCGCCAAGGACCTCTCCCGATCCCGGTTCAAATTCTACAAGCCCAAGAGTTCGGAAGCCCTGCCGGGACTGGGACGGTTCTTCTACGAGATCTACAAGATCGTGGCGCCGGCCCAAATCCTCCTGACCAACGCGGCAGGCTCCGGCGTCCTCCGTTCCTTCGTCATCGAGAGCTTCTTATCCCCCGAGCAGAAGGAGCTATCCGAGCGTCTAACGGACGCCTGGGTCCAGGAGAAGGCGAAAACTCTCTCGGTCAAGGAGCTGTCCGACCTGGTCAAACAGGACATGATCCGCTTCATCTCGATCTTCGACGGGGAACTGACGGCCCGGATCGACACCGCCCACGCGACCCTCGTGGCCCTGGCCAATTTCGTGAACTTCGACTACTTCTTCCTGCTCAAGAAGTTCGATTCCAGCATCCCCGAGAGGAACTTCACCTACCACCCGAAGTTCGAGACGATCTCCGCGGATTACATCGCGGACGACCTCAAGGACTTCCTGGAGGTCTTCCTGGCCCTGAACCTGGAGGCCGACTGGAAGCGCATCCTGGGCGCCCTCAAGGAGTACCGGAACATCGACGTACTTCCCGTGGAGCCCTGGATCAAGTTGACCGGTGCCCTGGCCGAGATCCGACAGAGCCGGATCCTGGAGCAGATCGTCCGCCACGCCCAGAAGGATCCGTACTGGACCGCTTCGGCCCGGTCCTCCTCGGAAAGGATCGTGGAACCCTTCCTGGAAAAGCTTCGAAGCCAGATGGAGATCCAGCTCCAGAAGATCGCCCAGGAGCGCCGCAACTCCAAGATCGAAGACCTGGCCAAGCAGGTATTCGGCACCACCGTGGTGGTCCGGATGAAGAACTACACGGACAAGGCCAACGTCGTCTTCGCCAAGAAGATGATGGGAGGCTTCACCCAGACCGCGGCACTCAATTATCTCCGGGCCTTCCTGATCGACTTCTTCAAGAAGGACGTGCGGGAGCTCGTGGATCTCTTGATCATACGGGGCCAGTGGACCACCACGATCCTCTCCCAACAGCTATCCGACGCCTACCACGCCCTGTTGGAGATCTCCGACGAGATCATCCGTTTCGACGACTCCCTCGGGGACGACGGCGACCTGGGAAACAAGCTTCGGTCGGTGCTGGCGAAGAGCGACCGTGACAAGGAACATCTCAAGTACCTCCGCACCCTGCTCAAAGACACGAACGACAAGGCCACGGGCATGGTCAACCGTTCCGCCCTGAACCTCATTTCCGTGGGCAAACATCTTAAAAGCCTGATCGAGGATCTATCCCGGCCGCACCACGAGGTTCTCTTGAACTGGAAAGAGATCGAGAATTCCGCCGCCCACCCCGTCAAAGAATGGATGCTGGGAACCTACAAGAAGATCTATTACCTGGTTCAGCTACTGCAGTTTTTCGTGTCGAAGGAGCAGTGAGCGGCGGGCTGTAAACAGTGAACGGAAAGGGTGTCAGAACGCGGAGGATCTCCACGCTATGGCGTGGAAATTGACCGCCGTCGAGAAACCGCTCCCGTCCACCGTCCACAGTCCGCCGTTCACGTTCTATACCCCCCGTACTTCTCCTCCAGGTCCTCCGGCATCCTGCATCGCACGACCGTGGCGTCATCCTCCCGGCTCTCGGACACCACGGCGGCCCGGCGGTGGAGAAGGGCCACAAGCCCGTACTGGGAGTCGGGGATGCGGACTACCCACTCCTCCCGGTCCGCGGTGAGGAGTGCCTCCAGCTTTTCCAGGAGATCCGGGATGCCCTCCCCGGTCTTTGCGGACAGGAAGACCGCTCCCGGGAAGCGGCTCGCGTAGAAGTCCAGGCGCGTCCGGTCCGGCACCCGGTCGATCTTGTTGAACGCCAGGAGGGTGGGCTTGTCGCCGGCGCCGATCTCCCTGAGGACTTTTTCCGTGGTGTCCAGGAAGTGCATGGCTTCGGGCTCCGAAGCGTCCACGACATGGATCAGGACGTCCGCCAGGGCGGCCTCCTCCAGGGTGGCCTTGAAGGCTTCCACGAGCCCGTGGGGCAGGTTCCGCACAAAGCCCACCGTGTCGGTCGCCAGGAGTCCCCGTCCGGGGGCATACAGTATCCGGCGGGTCGTGGTGTCCAGGGTGGCGAAGAGCTTGTCCTCCGCGAGCGTCTCGGCGTTGGTGATCGCGTTGAGGAGACTGGATTTGCCTGCGTTCGTGTAGCCCACCACCGCGGCCCGGGGCAGACCCGCCCGTTCCCTTCGCCGACGCTGGACCGCCCGTTCCATCCTTACCTTCTTGAGATCCTCCTGGATGTCCCGGATCCGGGCCTCGATCTTGCGCCGGTCCAGCTCCAGGGCCTTCTCTCCGGAGCCCTTGGTGCCGTAGCGTCCCCCCTTCTGGCGCATCAGATCGTCCCGGGAATGGACCAGGCGGGGCAGGGCGTACTGAAGGCGGGCCAGCTCCACTTGGAGCCCCGCCTCCCGGGTCAGGGCCCGGCTAGCGAAGATCTTCAAGATCAGTTCGCTGCGGTCGTAGACAACCCGGCCGGAATCCTTTTCCCAGTTCCTCTGCTGGATGGGGGAAAGAGGATGGTCGAATATGATGGAGTCCGCGTCCTCGGCCTCGGCGATCCGGATGAGCTCCTGGACCTTGCCCGACGATAGCAGGTGGGAGGCCGTCCGGTCCCGGATCCGGACCAGGATCCGCCCCGTCTCCCGGACTCCCAGGGTTTGGGCAAGGCCGGCCAGTTCGGCAAGGAGGCTCTCCGCCTCGGCTTTCGGGATCGAGTCGGTCTGTATGCCCACGAGCAGCGCCCGCTCCGGACGCTGGGCGGTTTCTTCGGGTTCGGTCATGCCCTTCCTCTCGGACCGGTGTCGTATACGCCCGGGCCGCGGCTCGAGTATACCAGCCGGAACCGGCCGCGATAAGCCGTCGGGCCCGGCCGTACCCCAGGTCCGGCCTCATCCTTGCCCGGTCCGGAAACCGGTGCTACAATCCGATGGATCGCCTTAGTTCCGAGCACCTTATCGAGAATCCAGGGAGGAGCCATGTCCGTCCGACTCGAGGAGATATGTCCCGCCGTCCGGGAAGCAGAATACGCCGTCCGGGGAGCCATCCCCACCCGCGCCCAGGAGCTGGAAGCCCAGGGCCGGCGCATCATCTACTGCAACATCGGGAATCCCCAATCCCTGGGACAGAAGCCCCTGACCTGGCTGCGCCAGGTTCTGGCCCTCTGCGAGTGGCCCCAGCTGGCGGAGAAGGCCCCGGAGGCCTTCCCGGAGGATGTCCGGAAGACGGCCCGAGAGATCCTGGCGGGCTCCAAGCACGGCCTGGGAGCCTACTCCGAAAGCAAGGGCATGAAGTTCGTCCGCCAGGCGGTAGCGGCCTTCATCCGGGAGCGGGACGGCATCGAGTCCGACCCCGAGTCGATCTACATCACCGACGGGGCGTCCAAGGGGGTCCAGGCCGTCCTCAGGCTCCTGATCGCCGGTCCCGAGGACGGGATCATGATCCCCATCCCCCAGTACCCCCTGTACTCCGCGACCATCACCCTCTACGAGGGCAAGCAGGTCCACTACTACCTGGACGAGGAGAACGGCTGGAAGCTCAACCGGTCCATGCTGGAGGACAGCATCCGGGAGGCCCGGCGGTTCGGGGTCCGGGTCAAGGCGATATCGGTCATCAACCCCGGGAACCCCACGGGCTCGGTCCTGGACGAGGAGAACATCGCCATGGTCCTGGACTTCGCCCGGGAGCACGGGCTGTCCGTGCTGGCGGACGAGGTGTACCAGAACAACATCTACCGGGAAGGGGATCGCTTCGTATCCTTCGCCAAGGTCCTGGAGGACAAGGGCTTCAAGGACGTGTCCCTCTTCAGCTTCCACTCCTGCTCCAAGGGTTTCCTGGGCGAGTGCGGCCAGCGGGGGGGCTACCTGGAAGTCCGGAACGTACCCGCGGACGTGACGGCCCAGCTGACCAAGCTCCAGTCCGTCAGCCTTTGCGCCAACACGGTGGGGCAGGCCGCGGTCTTCCTCCTGGTCCGGCCGCCCCGGCCCGGCGAACCCAGCCGGGACCTCTACGTCCGGGAGCGGGACGGTATCCTGGCGGAGCTTCGCGCCCGGGCGGAGCTCCTGGCCGAGGGGCTCAACCGCATCCCGGGCATCCGCTGCAACCCGATCGCCGGCGCCATGTACGCCTATCCCCGGATCACGGTTCCCGCGGGACGGACGGACCAGGATTACTGCATGGCCCTCCTGGAAAAGACGGGAATCTGCGTCGTCCCCGGCAGCGGCTTCGGCCAGCTCCCGGGCACGTCCCACTTCCGGACCACGATCCTGCCCCCCACGGAGCAGATCCGGGAAGTGGTCCAGGCTATCGCGGAATTCCAGGCCGCGTACCGGTAGACCGGGGGATTTTCGACTCGACTCCTTGTCTCGGGTCCCTAGACTCGATATATTCTCCCCGATATGGAAAGGCGCCCGTTCCGCGGCCGATACGGCGGGATCGGGCGCGACCGCCGGGGCTTGTATGAGCCCGGCCGACCGCGCCCCGCATGGGGGCGGACACGAGTACCCAGGAGTCCAACATGGATCCCAGCGCCCTGTTCGGGGAACGAATCCGTTCCCTCTTCCACGCATCCGCCCGCTCCCGTCCCTTCGACATCCGCAGGACCCTTCGTCTTCTAAAGACAGCCGACTTCCAGAAGTCCCAGGCCCGGCGCAGGGCCGAGGCCGCCGCGGAGGGCCGAACCGTGCCCGCGGTCCTTATCGCCAGCGTCACGCGACGGTGCAACCTGGACTGCGTCGGCTGCTACTCCAAGGCTCTTCGCCCCGCGGCCGGCTCGAACGCCGAACTCTCCGACGAGCGCTTCCTGGAGCTCTTCCGGGAGGCCTTGGGCCTGGGGGTCGGGGTCTTGATGTTGGCGGGCGGGGAACCTCTGCTCCGGAGGAATCTCCTGGAACGGGTGTCCCGGATGCGGGGTCCCCTAGTGCCGGTCTTCACGAACGGCCTCCTCATGGATCCGGCCTACCTTGAGCTCTTCGCCCGGGGTTCTTTGGTTCCCGTATTCAGCATCGAGGGAGACTCCGCCCAGACCCGGGAACGCCGGGGGACGGGGATCCATGAAAAAGTATGGGCCTCCATGGAGACGCTCCGAGCCCGGGGAGCCCTCTTCGGCATCTCGATCACCGCGACATCGGACAACGCGGACACCCTCCTCTCGGCGTCCTTCCTGAAGACCCTGGAAGAGTCGGGCGCTTCCGTCCTTTTCGTGGTGGAGTACGTGCCCGCCTCTCCCGGCACCGAACGCTTGGCCCTCACGACGACCCAGAAAACCGCCCTGAACTCCAAGGCTGCCTTCGGTGGTCTGCGGTTTCCCGTCGTGATCCTGCCCGGCGACGAGGAGGACTACGGCGGATGCCTGGCCGCGGGCCGGGGCTTCCTGCACCTCTCGCCGGAAGGGGCCCTGGAAGCCTGCCCCTTCGCCCCCTTCTCGGACACCGGCGCCGCGGACCGACCCCTGAAAGAAGCCCTGGATTCGCCCCTAATGGCGGCCATCCGGGCCCGGCACTCGGAGTTGACGGAGACCAAGGGCGGCTGCGCCCTCTGGAACCAAGGGGGTTGGCTCGCCGCCCTGGGAGCCTGCGCCGCCAAAGCCGGTTAGCCCGGAGACCGAGCCGCCCTCGGCCCCTTCTTTCGGAAGGCCGGGATCGGTATATTAGGCCTGTCCAGAAACACCGACCACCCCAAGGAGAATCCGATGGAATGGAGAGCCAGCCACATACTCGTCAAGGATCGGGCACAGGCCCAGGAACTGCTCAAGCGCATCAAGCAGGGCGCGGACTTCGCATCCCTGGCCCGGGAACACTCCACCTGCCCCT
>JAAYUR010000053.1 GCA_012517645.1 Treponema sp. | reverse complement strand
TGATCATCACGAACCTGACCCCCGCCCAGATGCAGGCCTTCAAGGACGCGACCAAGCCCATCTACGACAAGTGGATCCCCCTGATCGGCAAGAACATCTACGACCTGGCCGTCCAGGACATGAAGAAGTAATCCCCGATAACCGGAGCGGCCGGCGGCCGCTCCGGGAGCGTCCCGGCCGGATGCGCCGAGGCGATGAAGGGTGTCCCACGAGCCGGAGGCACGGGGGACACCCTCTACGTTTTCCGAGCCTCTACGGCTCGCGTCCCCATCCAAACCGAACCCAGGAGGGCTAGGACAAGCCATGGAAAAGAAGAAATACCACGCGGAGGAAATCATCGGGGCGGTGCTCCTGGCCGGGATGGCCGTCCTGACCTTCCTCAACGTGATCAACCGCTACGTGTTCAGGAAGAGCATCGCCTTCACGGAAGAGATCACCGTGAACCTCTTCGTCTGGATCACCCTGATCGGCATAGCCATGGCTTTCCGCAAGGGAGCCAACCTGAAGATGACGAACCTCTTCGATCGCTTCGGACCGAAACTGCAGAAAACCGCCACGACGGTCGCCGGAGTGATCGGAATTCTCATTTTCGGCTTCGTCATCGTGAACTCCTGCCAGGAGATCTGGAAGAACATGACCTTCTACCGGACCACCTCGGAAGCCCTGGGTATCCCCACCTGGATCTACAGCCTGGGAACCCCGGTCTTCTCGGGCATGGTGATCTGGCAGATCGCACGCTCCACCTTCGGAAAGCCCAAGGCCGGCAAGTCCGGGGGAGGCGAGTGATGGCGGCCTTGATCGTCTTCGGGCTCTTCGTCCTGCTCATCGCCTTCGGAGCCCCCATCGGCATAGCCCTCGGAGCCGCGGGCATCGGGGCCATCCTCAACTTCGACCTGGGCGTGGCCATGATCTCCCGCAACATCGAGGCCAACATCGCCAAGTTCCCCCTCATAGCGATACCCTTCTTCATCCTGGCGGGGAACCTGATGGAAAAATCCCGGATCGTGGACGGAATCTCCAAGTTCGTGATCCTCCTGACCGGGAAGCGGACCGGGGGCCTTGCGATCGCCGGGGTCATCACATGCATCTTCTGGGGCGCCGTCTCCGGATCCGGTCCGGCAACGGCCGCGGCCCTGGGCATGGTCTTCATCGCCCCCATGATCAAGCAGGGCTACGATAAGTACTACGCGGCCTCCACCATCGCGGCGGGTGCGGGGCTTTCCATAATTATTCCCCCCTCCATCGCCTTCATCGTGTACGGGAACCTGACCAACGTGTCCGTGGGAGCCCTCTTCCTGGGCGGTATCCTCCCGGGCGTCGTGGTGGGCCTGTTCCTGATCGTGGCGGTGTACCTGGGCGCCCGGAAGCACGGATTCCGGGGCTCCGAGGCATCGGGAACCCCCAAGGAGATCCTCAAGGCCTTCCTGGAGTCCTTCTGGGCGCTCCTGGCACCGGTCATCATCCTGGGCTCCATCTACGCGGGGATCGCGACCCCCACCGAATCCGCCATCATGGGGGTCTTCTACGCCCTCTTCGTGGGCCTGTTCATCTAC
>JAAYUR010000417.1 GCA_012517645.1 Treponema sp. | reverse complement strand
GATGGTGCCCTTTCCGCAGATATCGCAGCGTCTAGCCATATCGGTCTTCTCCGGTCGTACGATTAGGTTTGCGTAGTATAGCGAGGAGGGGGGAGAGTGTAAAGTGGCCCGGGCGGGACTTGCGTCCCGCCCGGGGCAACGAGCGCTGCGCGCTCGTCGATCTTCCCGCATCTGTTTCGGATCGCCATCGACCGTTTCATCCTGGTATGGGCTAACGGCCGCCCGCCATCTTCGCCCAGGCCTGGGCCTCCCGGCCCCGGCCCCGGGCCATCTTCTTCATCATGGTCCGGGTCTTCTCGAACTTCTTGAGCAATCGGGCCACCTCCGCCACGGAAGTCCCGGAGCCCCGGGCGATCCGGGAGCGCCGGGAGGGCCCGATGATCAGGTAGTTGGCCCGTTCCTTGCGGGTCATGGAACTCAGTATGGCCTCCTCCCGCCGGAGTTCGCCCTCGTCGATCTGGTCCTCCGAGATCTGCCCCGCGGCCCCGGGGATCATGTCCAGCATGCCCTTCAGGGAGCCCATCTTCTTCATGCGCCGGAGCTGGTCCAGGTAGTCCTCCAGGGTGAGCCCCTCCTCGGACATCTTCCGCTGGAGCTCCTCGGCCTCCCGGGCGTCGAACTGCTCCTGGGCCTTCTCCACCAGGGAGACGATGTCCCCCATGCCAAGGATCCGGCCGGCGATCCGGTCCGGATGGAAGGGCTCCAGGCCCTCGGGCCGCTCGGAGACGCCGATGAACTTGACGGCCTTCCCGGTCACGCTCTTCAAGGAGAGGGCCGCTCCGCCCCGGGCGTCGGAGTCGAACTTGGACAGGATGACGCCGGAGACGCCGACCTTCTCGTCGAAGACCTTGGCGATGTCCACCGCCGCCTGGCCGGTCATGGCGTCCGCCACCAGCAGAGCCTCGTCGGGCTTGACGGCGTCCCGGATGCGGACCAGCTGGTCCATCATCGCCTCGTCGATCTCCAGGCGGCCGGTGGTGTCCACGATCAGGGTGTCGAAGAGCCCCTTCCGGGCGCGGTCCAGGGCGGCCCGGGCCACCTTGACGGGGTCCTTGGCCCCCTCCTCCTTGTAGACCTCCACCCCGATCTGGGATCCCAGGACCGAGAGCTGTTCCACCGCCGCAGGTCGGACCAGGTCGCAGGCCGCCAGGAGGACCTTGCGGCCCTTGCCGTTTAGATGGTAGGCGAGCTTTGCCGCCGTCGTGGTCTTTCCGGAACCCTGGAGGCCGAGGAGCAGGATGACGGAGACGACGTCCGGCCCCCGGAGCTGGAGGTCCTGGCGGGTGTCCCCCAGGAGGGCGACCATCTTGTCGTGGACGATCTTTACGAACTGCTGTCCCGGGGAGACGGAGCGCAGGACCTTCTCGCCCTTGGCTTCCTCGATCGTGGAATTGACGAAACGGCGCACGACCCGGAGGTTGACGTCCGCCTCCAGGAGGGCCATCTTGATCTGATCGACCGCCTCCTCGATGTTCTTTTCGCTGATCGCCGCCTTGCCGCCGATCGAGCGGATGACGTCGCCGAATTTCTGGGTCAGCCGTTCGAGCATAGTGTCCTCAGGGTACGGGGATGGGCCTCGAGGCGAGCCTAGGCGCCGTCGAGGGAAGAGAAAGTATGTCCCGGCCCGGGCCGGCGCGTCTAGCGGGGGGTCGAGGGGCTTTCAGGATTCCAGGACCCCGTCGGGTCACGAGCCGCGAGCCGGAGGCTTTTCACCCGATTGCGGAGCCTATACCGTGCCTTTCAGTCCCACGGCCTCGGCCGCGTCCCGAAGGGCCAGGATGGTCTCCTGGATCAGCTCGTCCAGGGAGAGCCCCAGCATCGCGGCGCCCTTCTCGATGACCGAACGGTCCACCTTGGCCGCGAAGGCCGCGGATCCCCACTTCTTCCGCACGCTCTTGACCTCCATGTCCAGGACGCTCCGGGAGGGCCGGACGAAGGCGCAGGCCGCGATAAAGCCCGTAAGCTCGTCCACGGCGTACAGAACCTTCTCCATGTCGGACTTCGGCTCCACGTCCGTGCACAGGCCCCATCCGTGGCTCTCCACGGCCCGGATGAACTCCTCCGGGAACCCCGCTTCGGCCAGAATAGGCCGGGCGTGCTTGAGGTGCTCCGCAGGCCAGCGCTCGTAGTCGATATCGTGCAAAAGCCCCACCAGGCCCCACCAGTCCGGGTCCTGGCCGTAGCGGACCGCGAATCGCCGAAGAGCGGCTTCCACGGAAAGAGCGTGGCGGAAGAGGGAATCGTCCTGGTTGTAAGTCCTCCAGAGTCGGACGGCTTCATCTCGGTTCAACATAGGTCCTCCGAACCCAGTGTACGATGCCCGGGTTCCGGGCACAAGGGCGTCAAGCCTACGGCGGGTCCCTTCCTCGGCACGCCCCCCACGCGGGTCTTGACGATTTCCAGAATCTCCATAAAATGAGGCCCTGCCCGGGCTGTCCGGAATGTACACGCCCCGGGGACACCCCGGATCCATCCGGCTTCAAGGCCGGCCTGATTTCGAAATCCCGCGAGCCCCTCGGGCTCGATCCCGATACCCCAGGAGAGTCGATCCCATGCTCGTCCAGAAGAGCCGACGTTTTTTCCGGGCCCTCGCGGTCCCGGCCGCCGCCCTCGCGGCCGCGACCCTGACGATCGCCGTCTCGTCCTGCATGTCCTCCCTCGGCTCCGCCGATCCCGAGGCGTACGTGCCGGAGACCTTCCGCCAGTTCTCCTCCTACGACGAGACCCAGTACGTCCACGCCTTCCGCAGCCACGCCCCGGGGGACATCATCGCCGCCAGCTACGAGGATCCCCTGCGGCGGGAGGCGGTCCTTGCCTTTTTTTCCAGCATCACGAAATCCCGCCCCATCGCCCGGGCCATCCTGGATAACGCCGAGGCGTACTCCGTGCCCGTATCCCTGGCCTTCGCCCTGGCCTACGAGGAAAGCCAGTTCAACCCTCGGGCCATCAACCGGAACTCGGAGAGCGTCGATCGCGGGCTGTTCCAGCTGAACTCGAAATCCTTCCCCAACCTGACGATCGAGCAGTTCTACGACCCCGATCTGAACGCGAAGAAGGGCCTCGCCCACCTGGCGTACTGCCTCAAGGAGGGCGGAAACGAGGTGGCCGGCTTGGCCATCTACAACGCCGGGTTCGGGCGAGTCTCCAGGGGAGGGACCCCCCGGAAGACCCTGGACTACATCTCCAGGATCACCAAGTACGCGGCGAACCTGGAAACCCTCTTCGAAGCCCAGGTCCTGGCCCGGCAGGTGGCGACGGCCAAGGAAGGCAATCGAGGGACCAGGTCGGACTAGGGACGCTTGGCCGTCCACTCCTCGGTTCCGTACTTTTCCCGGGCTATCCGGTCCGCGTCCGCGAGTTCCTCCGGGGACGGCCGGGCCGCCTCGAGCTCGACCCCCAGGGCCCGGGAGAATCCCGCCGCGAAGGCGGCGGCCGCCTCGGGGAGTCCCACGGTCCGTCCGAGCTTGCTGCGCAGGCTGGTGACCCTCTGCTTCACGTCTTCGATCAGCTTTCCCTTCATCTTTTCCGAGGGAACCTTGAGCAGGGCGAACATGCGGTCCACGTCCACGTCCAGGAGGATGGTTCCGTGCTGGAGGATGCATCCTCGCTTCCGAGTCTGGGCGTTTCCGGAGATCTTCCGCCCGTCCACGAGGACATCGTTGATAGGCGCGAACTCAGCGGACAGCCCGAATCGAGCCAGGCCTTCCACGACCCCGGCGCACAGGATGCGGTAGGAATCCAGGATGTTCGGCCGGGCCAGGGGATGAGTCTCGGGAAGGACGACGCTATAGGTCAGTTCCGCGTCATGGAACACCGCCCCGCCGCCGGTGACGCGGCGCACGATGTCCACGCCCATGCGGGCGCAGGCTTCCCGGTCCACCTCCTCGTCCAAGCCCTGGAAGTACCCCAGGGTTACGGTCGGGGGGTTCCAGCCGTACAGGCGAAGGGTCGGCGGCTCGCGGCCCTCCGCCACGGAGGCCAGGATGGCCTCGTCCAGGCCCATGTTGAAGGCGCCGGGATGGACGCCGGTCTCAAGCAGACGGAAGGTCACGGAGCATCTCCTCGAATACGTCGGCCGCCGCCTCCGCGGAAAGGCCGAAGAGTTCCACGCCCTCCCGGACGAGGGCCGCGGTTAAGGAAGTCCGAAAGCCGGCGGCCGGGATTCCGGACAGGCTCGCCTCCGCCCGGTCGAACCCCTCCTCGGGATGGGCGAAGAAGTCCCCCCGGATCGCCACGGATTTTAGGATCCCACCCTCGACGTCCGCGGTGAGCTTGAGGAGCTTTCCCGCGGGGATCTTGACCACCCTGCGAAGGATCACGATCCGCCCTCGAAGGCCTGGCGGGCGTGGTAGCTGGTCCGGGCCAAGGGACCGGACACCACCGCGGAGAATCCCCGGGTCCGGGCTTCCCGGGCGTAGTCCCGGAAGGTTTCCGGGGTGACGTACTCCGCCACGGGCACCTGGGCCGGCGTGGGCCGGAGGTACTGCCCCAGGACCACGCTGGTACATCCGACCCGGCGAAGGTCGTCCAGGACCGCCAGCACCTCGTCCCGGGTCTCCCCAAGACCCAGCAGGATGCTCGACTTGACGACCTCGATGCCCGCGGCTGCGGCCAGTTCCAAGGTTCGAAGGGACGCCTCGTAGGATGCCCGGGCATCCCGGACCCGCTGGAGCCGGGGAACGGTTTCCACGTTGTGGGCCACCGCGTCGGGCCTCTCGGCGAGGACCGGGTCGATCTCGCCCTTGCGGTAATCGGGGATGAGGACCTCGACCCGGACCCCCGGATTGCCCGCCTTGATCGCCCGGACGCAGGCGGCGAAGTGCCCGGCCCCCCGGTCCGGCAGGTCGTCCCGGTCCACGCTGGTCAGGACCGCGTAGGTTAGGCCAAGCTCCGCGACCGCCTCGGCCAGCTGGCGCGGCTCGTCGGCGTTCACCGGGTCCCCGGACTTTCCCGTGGCCACGGCGCAGAAGCGGCAGTTCCGGGTGCAGGTGTTCCCCAGGATCATGAAGGTCGCGGTCCCGCAGCCCCAGCACTCGGCCTTGTTCGGACAGCGGGCGGAATCGCAGACCGTGTGGAGCCCCCGCCGGTCCAGGAGGCGGCTCATGTTCCGCCACTCGGCGCCGGATGGTATCGGAACCCGGAGCCAAGAAGGTTTCGGACCATGGGCGGGAACGGCGTCGGGCTTAGCGTCTATCGGTACGGACATGAGGTCTCCTCTATGGGGACGGTGGTCGGTGGTCGGACGTGACCCCAGAATCCCGGCCGAATTCCACGCCGGAACCGGAACACTCGACGCGCTCTGCTGCCATTTCCGTTCACTGTCCACTGTCCACTGTCCACCGTTCACCG
>JAAYUR010000525.1 GCA_012517645.1 Treponema sp. | reverse complement strand
CTCCATGGAGTCTACATGCAGGATTGGGGCAAAAGGGATACAGATCCATAGGTACCTCCCGGGAGTGTGAATCTCTCCCGGTTCGATACCGCTCTATTTCTCAATATTTGCTTGCGTCAGGACAAGCTTCGTAACACTAATCACTTTTCACTTATCTTTTATACCCTTCCAGCCGATACTTCTGAACGGAGAAGGTGCGCCCGGACGTCACCTGCGGCTGTCGGGCACCCCTTCGCCGAAGAAAAGCCGGAATATCGCCGTCGGGGACCCGGGAGGGTACGCCAGGCGAGCCGGGAAAGGAGGCGGATGGGGCGCCTCGGCGCACGGCCGAAGCGGCGCCTTGGGATCGAACCGCGAGGCAAGGATGCTTCGCGTGAATCATTCAAGGAGGAACTCGATGATCATCAACCACAACCTGAGCGCCATGTTCGCGGACCGCAACCTGCGGGTGAACGGCACCTTCATCGACAAGAACATTGAGAAGCTGTCGTCGGGCATGCGGATCAACCGCGCCGGGGACGACGCTTCCGGTCTGGCCGTTTCCGAGAAGATGCGCTCCCAGATCCGCGGCCTCAACCAGGCCAGCAAGAACGCCGCCAACGGCATCTCCTTCATCCAGACCACGGAAGGCTACCTCCAGGAATCCCAGGACATCATCCAGCGGCTCCGGGAACTCGCCGTCCAGGCCTCGAACGGCATCTACAGCTCCGAGGACCGGATGCAGATCCAGGTGGAGGTCTCCCAGCTGGTGGACGAGATCGACCGCATCGCCAGCCACGCCCAGTTCAACGGCATGAATCTGCTGACCGGCCGCTTCGCCCGGGAGACGGGGGAGAACATCCCCACCAGCTCCATGTGGTTCCACATCGGCGCCAACATGGACCAGCGCGAGCGGGTCTATATCGGCACCATGACCGCCAAGGCCCTGGGCGTCAAGGACCCGGGGAGCGACGCGATCATCACCATGTCCGGCCCGGACAGCGCCAACCGCTCCATCGGTATCCTGGACGCCGCCCTCAAGACGGTCAACAAGCAGCGCGCTGACCTGGGCGCCTACCAGAACCGCCTGGAGCACGCGGTCCGCGGCATCGACATCGGAGCCGAGAACCTGCAGGCCGCCGAGAGCCGAATCCGGGACGCGGATATGGCCAACGAAATGGTTGAGTACACCAAGAACCGGATCCTGGTCCAGGCGGCGGGGGCCATGCTGGCCCAGGCCAACCAGAAAACGGCCACGGTCTTGCAGCTGCTCCAGTAGCGTAGTATACTATAAAAGGCGAAGGTCGCCCCGGGACGGTTCCGGGGCGCCTTTCAGCCGCATCGGCATCGCGGAATAAGCAGGAATATCGTCCAAGGTTTCGATCGGTCTTTGAAAAACACTCTCCTATGCGTACATGAGGCGGGATTTCGGCCTACGGAAGGGCCGAGTTCCCGCCGCACGGGGTAAGACGGACGGGAAACGGCGCGGACCTATTGTTTTCCGGCCCCACGGCCATGTGCGCGGGATGGGCGGCCAGGACGGCCTCCCAAGGCCTTCAAGGAGGGTTATATGATCATCAACCACAACATGAGCGCGATGTACGCCAACCGTTCTCTCGGCGTGACTCAGCTCGAGCTCAACAAGAACATCGAGAAGCTCAGCTCCGGCCTGCGGATCAACCGCGCCGGGGACGACGCTTCCGGGCTCGCGGTGTCCGAAAAGCTGCGCAGCCAGGTTCGCGGGCTCAACCAGGCCACAAAGAACATCGAGAACGGGGTTTCGTTCATCCAGACCACGGAAGGGTACCTGCAGGAATCGCAGGACATCCTGCACCGGATCCGGGAGCTCGCCGTGCAGTCTGCCAACGGCATCTACAGCAATGAAGACCGTATGCAGATCCAGGTCGAGGTCTCCCAGCTGGTGGACGAGATCAACCGGATCGCCAGCCACGCCCAGTTCAACGGCATGAATATCCTGACGGGACGCTTCGCCAAGGATGGCGCCCAGGTCATGCAGTTCCAGGTGGGCGCGAACATGGATCAGAACGAGCGCGTCTTCATCGGCACCATGACCGCCCAGGCTCTCGGACTTCAGGGAGCCCAGGGATCCGCGGAGCAGATCTCCATCGATGACCCGACCAAGGCCAACGCCGCGATCGGAACCGTGGACGCCGCTCTGCGCATCGTGTCCAAGCAGCGGGCCGACTTGGGCGCCTACCAGAACCGCTTCGAGATGGCCGCCAAGGGCGTCGCCATCGCCGCGGAAAACCTGCAGGCCGCCGAGAGCCGGATCCGGGACACGGACATGGCTTCCCAGATGGTGGACTACGTCAAGAACCAGATCCTGAGCCAGGCCGGCGGAGCCATGCTCGCCCAGGCCAACACACGCTCCCAGTCGGTGATGCAGATCCTAGCCTAGGAAACCGTTTTGCGGGCCTACGCGTCGGAGAGATTTCTGGACGTCTTCTTTCCGCCGCCGCCCGCGGCAAACCCTGGACGGGAGGGGATCGCGCCCCTCTCCCGTTCTTTTCTTCCCGTTCGAGGAGGAAGACATGGATGTTTCCGTCATTCAACACGGCTTGCCCCAAGCGGAGATCTTGAGGGAAGCCCTGGTGCGGGAAGCCGCGGCACGGACCGCCCCCTCCCCCGCCCCCCAGGAACCGGTCAATATGGAGCTGGTCCTGAACGAGCTCCAGCAGGTCAGCCAGGCCTTCAATCGCCGCCTGTCCTTCGCCCTGAACGAAAAGCTCGACCAGGTGGTGGTCAAGGTGATCGATTCGGAAACCGATAAGATCATCAAGGAGATTCCGCCCGTCGAGCTCCAGCACGTCCACGAGAGAATCCGCGAGGTGATCGGCATCCTGTTCGACGAGCGGGCGTGACGAACCCGCCGAGAGCCCCGGACGAAGCGGCTCCGGCAATCCGATCGGGAAGGAAGGCCCGTCCGCCATGTCGGACATAACGATCCCCGGAGTCACAAGTAAGTACGACACCAAAAAACTCATCGAAGACCTGATGAAGGTCGAACGCATTCCGAAGGATCGTGCGGAAGAACAGCTCAAGGCCCTCCAGCTTCAGAAGACCGCCTGGTTGGATGTCAACCGCAGCATATCCCGGGCCCGGGAAAGCTCCCGCGCCCTCTTCTCCTTCCAGAATCCTTTCAACGAGCGTATCGCGAAGTCCTCGGACGAGGGCGTTCTGACCGCCACGGCCACCCGGGAAGCCCTGGAGGGCGAGCACTCCCTCGTGGTGAAGCAGACGGCCAAGGCCGACCGTTTCCTTTCCGACAGGCTCCCGACGGACTATAAAGTTCCCGCCGGGGACTTTTCCTTCACGGTAGGGGACAGGACCGTAAGCCTGAAATTCGCGGGAGGGACCTTAAAGGAATTCGCGGAGGCCCTGACGCGCAAGGGCGGGGACATCCTCCGCGCCCGGGTGGTTCCCGTGTCCAAATCGGAACAATCCCTTGTACTCGAGTCCTTGAAGACCGGCTCCAAGAACCGACTGGGGTTCCAGGGAGCGGCCAAGGACTGGGCCCTGGCCGCGGGCCTCGTGGAGGAAGCCCGATCCAGCCGCAGGGACCTTCCTACCTCGGCCCCCCAGCCCTTCGAAAAATCCCTGGATCGAAGCCTCCTCCGCGCGGAACCGGGTTCGTTGGCTGTCGGGCCCGGGGGGGAAGCCAAGCTCCCCCTTTCCCCTTCCCTTCCGGCCAAGGGTCTGGTCCTGGAGATGGAAGTCCGGGTGAGCCGCCGGGTCGAGCCCCCGGCTCCGGAAGGACCGCCCCCGGGCCCGTCCCTGTCTCCGCCGGGTTCCATCACCTACGAGGGGATCACGATCACCGCGGATCCCTCGGACCCCCGTATCCCCGACTGGACCCCGCCGCCGGCGCCCGTCCGGGTGGACGACCCGGTCGTGCTCTTCCTGGTGGACGGGTCCGGCCGCGCCGTTCCCCTGCCCCCCCAGCCCGACTCCGAGGAATTCCGCAGGATCTCGATCCCCCTTTCGGACTATCTTTCCGACCTCTCGGGCCTGGGAATCCGCAACCGCAACACCCTGAGGGACGTGGAAGTCCGGAACGTTCGGGTCTATGACCCGACGGAGACGGGCGGGCTGAAGCCCCGGAACCCCGTGGACACCGCCCGGGATGCGATCGTCTCCCTGGAGGGGGTCGAGGTGATCCGGGACGGCAACTCCGTCTCGGACTTGATCCCCGGGGTGACCCTCAACCTCCAGGATGCCTCGGACAAGAAGATCCGGCTGAAGGTGGAACCGGACCGGGAGACATCCAAGGAAGCCATCATCGAACTGGTCGGCAACTACAACCGGCTGATGGCGGACATCAACATCCTGTCCCGCAACGACGAGCGCCTGGTCCAGGAGATCACCTATTACACCGACGAGGAACGGAAGACGGCGACCGAACGGCTGGGGCTCTTGCAGGGGGATTCCACCCTGAACCTCCTCAGGACCTCCATGCAGAGGATCGTCACCAGCCCCTATCCGATCGGGGAGACCAGCGCCGTCCTAGGACAGATCGGAGTTTCCACGAACGCCAACCGGGGCGGAGCCGGAGGCTACGACGCGGCGAGGCTCCGGGGCTACCTGGAGATCGACGAGGAGGCCCTGGGCCGCGCCCTGCGGGACGACTTTGAGACCGTGCGACGCCTGTTCGGGTACGACACGGACGGCGACCTGCTCGTGGACTCCGGGGTCGCCTATGGACTGGATGCCCTCTTCCGGCCTTACGTGGAAACCGGCGGCATCCTGGCGGTCAAGACGCGGACCTTCGACACCCAGATCGCCAGCCAGAAAACCCGGATAGAAACCCTGGACCGCCAGTTGATCGCCAAGGAGGCGGAGCTCCGCAGGAAGTACGGGATGATGGAAGGCGCCCTACAGAGCATGGAGCGGTCTTCCCAGGATATAGGCAATTTCATGAAGCAGAACGATAATTGAAGTGGACGGTGGACAGTGGACGGAAGGGAAACGGTCTTCACCGTCCCCTGTTCACTATCCACGGATCCCCGACCAGGAGAGGTCATGACGATAACGGTGAACGGCATCGAGTTGAATCTGGATACGGACGGCGCCTCCCTGGGAGATGTCCTCGCGAACGCGGACGATCTGGTGGAGAAGACGGGGGCGGTGATCCTTGGGCTGCGCCTGGACGGGACGACCGTCGAGGCCGATGACCTGCCGGGCCTCCAGGATCGGCCGGCTTCGGAGTTCCGCCGATTGGAGATAGAAAGCGTCCCGGCATCGGAGCTGCGAGGCCGGGCCTACGGGAGCCTCCTGGAATTCCTGGGAGCCCTCCGGGAATGGTCCGCCGGCACGGGCCCGTCCGAACCTCTCCGGGAAGCCTGGGAAGCCTACGGCCGCGCGTATTCCGGGCTCCTCTCCGCCGACGAGCACTCCTTCCTGGACCTCCTGGACCGGGATCTGGCGTCCGCCGATTCGGGCGCCGACTATAGGCGGCGCCTTGTCCGGCACGCGGACAACCTGGAGCCGATCTTTCGGGAGCGCCTGGAGGAGATCCGCGACCCCGTCGCCGCGATGCGCTCCGCTTCCCGGCTCTACGAGGCGGAGCGGCAGAACCTCGCGGACGTCTCGGTGCGACTACAGACCGGCAAGGACGCGGAGGCGATGCGGAGCATCCTTCTGTTCGTGGAAATTTTCCACAAGGCGAACCGCATCCTCCCGGAGCTTGTCCGGTCGGGAGCGGACACCGCGAATCTCCGGATCGACGGCAAGCCCGTTCCGGAATTCTATGAGTCCTTCAACGACGTCCTGCGACAGCTGATGCAGGCCTTCGAAGCGAAGGACGCCGTGATGATCGGCGATCTGGCGGAGTACGAGATCGTTCCCCGGATGAACGCCTTCTTCGAAGCCATGACTGGAGCCCTGGACACATGAACCAACTTCTCCCCGTCCTCCAGCCCTACTGGAAACAAGAGGATCCGACCCAGAACATAATCGTCTTCGGGGTGCTCGGGGCTTTGATCCTGTTGGCGGTCGTTTCCTCGCTCTTGAACAAGGGCAAGCCCGGTTCCCGTCGCTCCTCCCTGACGGGGGGAGTTCCGTCGTTCTCTCGGAGCGCCTTCCGCAAGGCCGCCGCGGAGGCCGGCCTGTCGGACGCGGACGCCCACTTTATGGAGGAATTCGCCCGGGCCTCCCGGGCGTCCAACCCCGAGTTCGTGTTCAAGAGTCCGGATCGCATGGATGCCTTTTTCCGGGACGCCCTTCGCCACATCGACAAGACCGCGGAGGCGGAAACCGCCGCGGAGGACCGCCGGGCGCACCTTCTCGGGATCCGGGAGTCCCTGGAAGTCCGTCGGACCCTGGGTCCCCGGGTCAGTTCGACCCGCCAGCTCCGACCCCGGACGACCCTCTCCTTCATCTCCTCCGACGAGACCAATTACCCCTCCGTCGTCGTGGCGGTAGAAGCGGGCGGCCTGGCGGTGGAACCTCCGCCGGACGCCCTGGGGCGGCCCGTGCATTTTCGACGGGGAACCAAGCTAACGGTCTATTTCTACGGCAGCGGCCACCAGGGATACAACTTCCGAACCCGGGTTCGGGGTTACGAGGAGCTTCGGGGCAAGCTGGTCCTGATCCTCAAGCACAGCGACTCCATAACTCCCCTCCCCTCCCGAAAGCATCAGCGCCGGGACCTGAAGGAGCCCTGCACCTTCCGGAGGGTCCGTGTGGAAGTCCGGAAGGAGCGGGGCAAGACCCTGAAGGATGTCTTCGTGGAGAACCTGCCCTTTCCGGGAACGGCGGTTGATATCTCCGCGGGAGGGATCTCCATCCAGACCGCGAACCCCCTGGACGCCCAGGAATACCTCAAGATCGATTTTGACGTCGGAGAGGGCAATTTCTCCGCCTTCGGGATCGTGGTGCGGACCAACCGGCTGCGGGGCGGCGGAGTCATGCATGTCCGCTGGGTCAAGATTTCCCGAAAAGCCCTGAACTCCGTCCTGTCCTACGTGTACGGGTACACCGACTGACGATTGCGGCCGGACGAGCAGGGATCGGGAACCGGCGCCAACCTTGACGGGCCCCGCGCGGGTGCCGTACACTTTTCCATCATGCGGATCGTGGACCTGCTCAACATCTCCCGAAAGGAAACTCCCATCTTCTACCGCCGGGTGTACACGGCCCAGGCCGTCTTCGAGTCACCCCGGGGGCGGGCGGAAAAGGACGTTCAGTTCACGGTCGAACACCTGCCCGTAGGGGGGGTGGATATTCAGGTGGACCGGGTCGAGAACCTCGATTATCCCTTGATCCCCATGGTGCGGGAGCTCAAGACCTACATCGCGGACCTGGACAAGAAGGGTGTTCTTCCCTGAAACGATACCATAGTTCTTCCCCCCAAGACACGCGGGCCCTGGGTGAGAGAATCGGCCGATCCGTGCCCCCGGGAACGGTCATAGCCTTCCGGGGCGGCCTTGGGGCGGGGAAAACCACATTGGCCAAGGGAATAGCCCAAGGTCTGGGGATCCAGGACGAGGTCACCAGCCCCACCTATACCCTGGTCTTCGAATACTCGGGGCGCCTGCCCCTGCGGCACGTCGACGCCTACAGGCTGGCCTCGGCGGCGGAATTCGAGGAGATCGGCGCTTCCGAGCTCATGGCCCCGGACGGCCTCTGCCTGATCGAGTGGAGCGAAAACGTGGCTGCCGCCCTTCCCCCGGAAGCGCAGATCGTGGAGTTCCTGGGGGGGGAAGGCCCGGAGGATAGGGTCATCGAGATCACGGGTTCCACGCTGGAAGGAATTCTTTCATGAACGTTCTCGGTCTGGACTGCTCCGCGGATACCCTGTGCGCGGCGGTTCGCCGCTCGGATTCGGTTTCCCTCAAGCAGGATCCGCCGAAGCACCCCTTCCGGGAAGCCCGGGGCCATGAAACCCGGGACGGGACGATCATCCTGGAGATCGACGTCGGATTGAGGCACGCCCAGCGGATCCTTCCGGCCGTGAAGCTCTGCCTGAACGAGGCCGGCCTCGACGTCCGGGACCTGGACCTTCTGGCCTGCGCCGCCGGCCCCGGGTCCTTTACGGGGCTTCGGATAGCCCTCTCCACGGTCAAGGGTCTTTCGTCCGCCCTGGGCCTTCCCTTCGTTACGGTCCCCACGCCGGACTGTCTGGCCGCGGAATGGGAAGACGCCTGTCCGGTGATCATACCGGTCCTGGACGCCCAGCGGGGCCGCTTTTACGCGGCCGTCTACGAGCGGGGACGGCGCATCTCAGCCTACATGGACCTGCCCCTCACGGAGCTGCTGGGGTACGCGGACGCCTTTCCCGAGGTCTTGTTCGTGGGACCGGCCTCGGACCTTCTGGCTGGGTCCGAGGAAGGCAGGCCGGGCCTGAGGATCGCCCGCGGCGGCCGACGCTCACCGGCCCGGGCCTTGCTGGATCTGGCCGTGGAAACCTATCGTGCCGAGGGTCCCGCGCACCCCGAATGCGGCCCCCTGTACGTCCGGAAGAGCGACGCCGAGACCGCTAAAGACTAGGGATAAGGATTTCTGGATTCACCACGGAGCTCACGGAGGGCACGGAGAAAGAAACCGCGAGCCATAGGAAAGACAAGATAGACAATATTGAAATCGGATGAACAGGATGAATCGAGGGTGGCATATTGCCATATCTTCATCCTGTGGATCCGTTTCTTATCCTGTAGATCCTGTCAAATCTCTCCGGATATCTATTTCCTTGATCTCTCCGTGAGCTCAGTGTCCTCCGTGGTGAGTCGTGAAAACTCGCGCCGGAATTCCCCGCTATAGCGCTTTCCGGAAGACCCGGCGGCGCTTGTGCTGGCGCCGGTCGAAGTCCTTCCAGATGCTCTGGACCTCGACGTTGGTCTCGAGTTCGGGGTTCGTCTCGTTGGTCTCCACCCCGGCCTTGATGCAGCTCTCGGCCAGGGAGGTCATCAGGAAGGCGATCACGCCGCGGTTCACCCACTCGGGCTTGACGGCGACCAAGTACATATCCACGGTTCGGGGATTCCGCAGCGCCCGCAACAGGTGGTACCACCCGAAGGGAAGCAGGGATCCCCGGGCCTTCTGGAGCGCCCGGGATAGGCTGGGCATGCAGATCGCGAAGCAGACGAGGTTGTCCGCGGCGTCCACCACGATCTTGAGGAACCGGGGATCCACGAATCCCAGGTACTGGTCTATGTAGGCCTGGATCTGACGATCCGTCAGGGTGAAGGTACCGTACAGCTTGGCATAGGCCTCGTTGATGAGCTCGAAGATGGGCCGGGCGTACAGACGGATGAGCTCCTTCTTGGATTTCCAATCGTAGAGCCGGATCCCGTTGCGTTTTCGGATCAGCTCCTGAACCCGAAGGGCCTTTTCCGGGATCGTCTTGGGGGTCTTCACCTCGAACTCCACCCAATCCACTTCCTTCTCGTATCCGAGCCGGGCCAGGTACTCCGGATAGTACGGGTGATTGTAGATCGTGGCCATGGTTCCGAGCTCCCGGAATCCCTCCACGAGCATCCCCTCCCGATCCAGGTCCGTGAACCCCATGGGTCCCACAAGGCCGTCCATGCCCTTTCCGCGCGCCCAGGCTTCCACGGTCTCGATCAAGGACTTGGCGACCTCGAAATCCTCGACAAAATCGATCCACCCGAACCGCGCGTGCCGGGTGCCCCATTTCTCGTTCGCCTTGCGGTTGACGAGTCCCGCGATGCGGCCTACGGGGGCACCGTCCTTATAGGCTATCCAGTACTCCGCCTCGCTGAACTCGAAGGCGGGATTCCGATCCTTCCGAAGGGAGTTGAGCTCGTCGAAGACCAGGGGAGGCACCCAGTACGGACTGTCCTTGTAGATCGAGAAGGGCACCTTGATGAACGTCCGAAGATCCTTCGCGCTGTTCACGAGCCTCACTTCTACGGACATAGATACTCCTTACTCTCGGGTTGAGGACTCCGACTCCCAGTCGGAAAGAAAGCGCTCGTAGGCGGCTATGGACGCTTCTATCTGGATATCCTGGACTTCACCGCGGCCCGTCCAGTCGTTGCCTTCCTGGATGTAGAGATGCTCGAGTACCCCTCGGACGGATTCTGGGGTAAGGGAGGGATCCTTTCGCCGTTGGCGCTCCAGGCCTGCCAAACAGGCGCGGTAGACCGCATCGAATTTCCGCTCTTTCCAGTCCGACAGCGGCATCCAGCCTCCGAACGGCCGCTTTCCGGCGGCAGGTGGAGGGGATTATACCGAAGGCCGCCGGGTATTGGAAGTCGGTCCTATATAGGGCTGATCCGAAGCCCCGCCGGAACCCAAGCCCACGCCGGGAACATCGAGGGTTCGGATAACAAAACGCCCGGAGCCTCGAGGGCTCCGGGCGCGGGCAGGATAGCGGCGGGGGGACTCGAACCCTCGACACAACGGATATGAGCCGTTTGCTCTACCGTCTGAGCTACGCCGCCAAGCGCGTCTCGGGACGCGAGGGAATATATACCCGGAACGGCCGGAAGGTGTCAAGCTCGGGACGGTCGAGCTCGAGGCGATCCGGGTAGCCCGAATCGAAGGCTCCGCGCCTCCGGATTCAATCCGCCGCGGGCAGGGCCCGCTCGATCACCCCGCCGCCCAGGACGAAGCCGTATTCGTCGTAGAAGACCGCGGACTGGCCGGGGGCGACCGCCCGTTGGGGAGTACGGAACTCCACTCGGCCGGAAGAGCCCCGGACCGTGACTCGGGCCTCCGCGGGGACATGGTTCTGCCGTATCCGGACCCGGCACTCGAAGGGCCCATCCCCTAGGGAGGGATCCGAAAGGATCACGTCCTCCGCAGCCAGCCCTTCGGCGAAGAGTCCCTCTCCGGGACCTACCACGACTTGGTTCGTATCCGCGTCCAGCCGCAGGACGTACAGGGGATCGGGGCCGACGCTGACCCCGAGGCCCCGTCTCTGTCCGATCGTGTAATGGTGGATGCCCCGATGCCGTCCGAGCACCCGCCCCTCGGTGTCCACGATGTCCCCGGGGGGGCTTTCCCGGCCCTTGAACACCGCCGAGTAGTCCCCGCCGGACACGAAATCCTGGCTCTCGGGCTTTTCCGACACCTCGAGGCCCAGGGACCGCGCTATGTCCCGGACCTCGGCCTTGGTCTTTTCCCCCAGGGGGAATAGGACTCGTTCCAGCACCTCGGGGCCCAGTCGGTGAAGAAAATAGCTCTGGTCCTTGGAGGCATCCGCCGCGGACCGCAGGCAGGGACGTCCGGCCCTGTCCTGGATGCGGGCGTAATGCCCCGTGGCGAAGAAGTCGAACCGAAACCCCTCCAGCCGGGCCCGGTCCAGGAGGAACCCGAATTTCATGACGTGGTTGCAGAGCACGCAGGGGTTGGGTGTCCTGCCGCGGAGATACTCGGCTCGGAAATACTCGAGCACGGTCGCTTCGTACTCCCTCGAGAGGTCCACGACCTTGTAGGGTATGCCCAAGCGGGAACAGAGGGCCTCGCAGGCGGCTATGTCCTCCTCCTCCCCGGGTCCGTAACAGCCTTGCCGGCAGTCCGCCCGGCCGGTCTCCGGGCCGTCCCAGATGCGCATGGTAAGCCCCGACACCTGATAGCCCGCCTCGACGAGAAGGGCCGCGGCGACGGAAGAATCGACGCCTCCCGAAAGCCCCACGGCTACGCTCGGTTTTTCGCTCATGGCCGCGTCTCCTAGGACAGGGTCAGCATGCGCTCGATGGGCGCCCGAGCGCGGTCCATGAGGTCCGGGTCCAGCTCGATGGAGGGTTTCCCGGTTTCCAGGGCTCTCGCCACGTCGGCAAGCCGGGTTTTCTTCATGTTGGCGCAGTGCCGAGCCGGCCCGACGGTGTAGAATTCCCGTTCCGGGTGGTCCTTGCGCAGTCTCCAGACCACTTCCGCCTCGGTGGCGATCAGGAAGCGCCGGGCCGGGGATCCGGCGACGAAGGAGAGCATCTGGCTGGTGGATAGGACATGGTCCGCCCGGTCCAGGACCTCGGGCTCGCATTCCGGGTGGGCAAGGAGGAGGGCGTCGGGGTACTGGGCCTTCGCGGACCGGGCATCCTCGGCGGAGATGCGCACATGGACGAGGCAGAATCCGTCCCACCAGATCAGCTTCTTGGAGGTGTTCCGTTGGCACCACCGGGCCAGGTTTCGGTCCGGGACACACAGAATCTCCGGAGAATCCACCGCCTCGATCACCTTCACGGCGTTCGCGCTGGTGCAGCACCAGTCGCTCTCGGCCTTCACCTCCGCGGTGGAGTTGACGTACGCGACCACGGGTCTCCCGGGATACCGGGCCTTGAAGGCCCGCAGGTCCTCGGCGGTGATAGAATCCGCCATGGGACAACCCGCGCTCTCCGCGGGCAAGAGGACCGTCCGGTCCGGGGCAAGGATCTTGGCCGTCTCCGCCATGAACCGGACACCGCAGAACACGATGACCCGCGCGTCCGTACGGGCGGCGGCCCGGGAGAGTTCCAGGGAGTCCCCCACGAGGTCAGCCGCGGACTGGACCTCCGGAAGCTGGTACGTATGGGCAAGGATCAAGGCCCGGCGCTCGCGCTTCAGCCGGGCGATTTCGGCGAGTACCGCCGTATCGGCATCGATATGCGCCGCCCCGTCGGCGCTGGATTCCTCGAACATGGTGCGATAGAGTACCATGGACGACGGAGGAATGATAAGCGCCGCCGGGGCCCTCGCCCGGCTCACCCTCGGCTTTCCCCCAGCGCGGCGGACCGTCTATCCGCGTCCTCGGTCGTATAGTATACTCCTAGGACTACCTATATCGGAGCAGCCTGATGAAGTCAGCCCGTGCCGCGCTTTGCCTCCTTGCCCTCTCTTCCGCGTTTTCCTTCGGGCAGACCCCGGCCGGTGCCGATGTATCCTCCCTTCCGGATACCCAGGAAGCCCGGGCCCGGTACCTGACCTCGGTCGTAACGGCCAACTGGAACAGCGCGGTCCGCTTTCCGGAAACTTATATGTCCGTCCCGGGCGGAAGGGTGCAGGTCTCCGTGGAGCGCCAGGACGACTTCTTCTACGTCCGGTTCCTGCGCGAACGCGATGGGCTCTTCCCCCTGGCGTCCCCGGGAAACACGATCGTCCAGCGCAACTACCAGAGAAACGGGGACCTGATCCAAGCCAAGATATTCCTGGCCGACGACCCTTCCTGCTATGTCCGCCTCTATCCCCAGGCGGAACGGACCCGGGCGGACTTCATCCTGTTCGGTGCGGTGGTCGGGCAAAACCTTCTATTGAACCAGATCTTCTATTACCAGCTCCGGGACCATGTCGGGAAAACCCTCGCCGCCGGGGGCGGGTCCTTCGACTGGAGCGTCTTCTTCCGGGCCCCCGGCTCCCCGTCCTCCGCTGCGATCCGGTTCTGGCAGGCCCTGGACTCGGGACGGCTGACCCCGGGAGGACCCGGATACCGCCTGGTTTCCAGCCTGGCCTACGCGGATACGGTGGAAGAGTTCCTTTCCGGTTCCGGCAGGGT
>JAAYUR010000190.1 GCA_012517645.1 Treponema sp. | reverse complement strand
CGGATCACCTCGGACATGTCCGTCTGCAGGACGCTGTTGATCACCGAGGGCGTCATGGTCAGGATGGACTGGAAAAGAAAGGTTCCCACGATCACGTTCAGCATGCTGGCCTTGTTCACCGAGGCGCCGCCGATCAGGAGGGCCGCGACGGCCGGGAAGGCCATGAACAGGGGGGCGTTGTAGATCTGGATGAACCCGAAGCTCTGCTGGTACACGAGGATTCCAACCGCCCCGATCACCGTGGAGAGCACTACGCTGGTCAGCCGCATGCGATCCGCGGAAACCCCTCCCGCCCGGGCGAAATCCGGGTTGGAGCCCACCGCCGTCATGGCCGTGCCGGTCTTGCTCCGGAAGAAGATGCCCGTCAGCACGGTCAGCAGAATAACGAAGAGGATCATGCCCGTGGGGAACTGGAAGTTCTCCCCGATCCGCACGGCCAGGAAGTCGTTGAGGATGCGTCCCCAGTATCCCTCCAGGGTGATCGTGGTGCGCAGGCCCCTGCCCGCGTAACCCCAGACCATGTTGGGGCTCGAATACGGAAGGAGGAGCCAGAGGATGGCGAAGAAGGTGACGATGGAGAAACCCACGTACATCGCGATGGTCATCTCCTCACCCTTGACCTTGTTCAGCAGGACCCCGTAGGCGAACCCGAAGGCCGCCGCGAAGGGGATCGCCAGCCCGATCGCGCCCAGGAAGCCCGCCCAGCCGACCAGGCCGAACTCCATGGCCAGAGTCGAGCCCAGCAGGCCCGCGATGATCCCAACCGGAAGCCCGAAGTTTAGGCCGCAGCCCGCCTGGACCATGGGGACCAGGGCCAGGACCAGGACGGCGTTTTGGCCGAACCGGTTGAAGACGTCCGTGAAGGAGGAATCCACCCGGACGTTCACGAAGGGGGCTCCGATGAACAAGGCCACGACGAACAAAAAGATGATGATCCGGGGCCAGCCGAAATCGATTACGGCCTGCTTGAGTCTGTTCACGGCTGGACCTCCTCGGGAACCTTCTGGCCCGCCATCAGGAGCCCGAAGTCGGATATCGGGGCGCTCGGGGGCAGGATGCCCGCGATTCGGCCCTCGTCCACGATGGCGATCCGGTCGCAGATGGAGCGGAGCTCCTCCAATTCGCTGGATACCATCACGATGGTGGTGCCGAAGTCCCGGTTGTAGTGTCTCAGGTTGTCCAGGACCAGGGCCTTGGCGCCCACGTCGATCCCTCGGGTCGGCTCGGATACGAAGAGGACCGTGGGCTTGAGGGCGAAGGCCTTGGCCAGGCAGATCTTCTGCTGGTTGCCTCCGGAGAGCTCCTTGGCCTTCTGCTTGGGACCCGTGCACTTGATGTCCAGCAGTTTCACGTACTCTTCCGTCAGCGCCCTCATCGCCTTTTCATCCCGGAGCCGAACCAGGCCGCCGAGGTAGGTCTTCAGGTACTCGCCCTTGACCTGCATGGCCGTAAAGGCGATGTTCCAGTCCAGGCTCTCGTCCAAGAGGAGTCCCACCCCCCGGCGGTCCTCGGAGACGAAGGCCATGCCCGCGTCCAGGGCCGCCCGGGGGGCGTCCAGGGTCACGGTTTTCCCGTGCAGGCGGACCGTCCCGCCCGCCGGGTACAAGCCCATGATCCCGTTCGGAATGCCCAGCTTGCCCTGCCCCGCGAGTCCCCCGATGCCGAAGATCTCCCCTTCCCGCACCGAGAAGCTCACGTCCCGCACCGTTTCCCCGGGCATGTCCACCCAGAGGTTCTCCACCTCGAGGGCGGCCCCGGGGAGCTCCCGGGCGTCGAATTTCCGTCCCGAGTCGTCCACGTCCCGGCCCACCATCCAGGAGGCCACGTCGGCCACGGTAACCCCCTTGGCGTCGGTATCCTTGACCACCCGGCCGTCCCTCAGGGTCACGATCCGGTCGCAGATGGACAGGACCTCGTGCAGGCGATGGGAGATGAAGATGATGGAGATGCCCTGGGCCGCTAGGTTGCGGAGGGCGGACAGGAGGACCTCGGCCTCGCTCTCGGTCAGGACCGCGGTCGGCTCGTCCAGCACCAGGAGCCGTACGTTGTCCCGGTTGATCTCCCGGGCGATTTCCGTGAACTGCTTGTGTCCGACGGGCATCTCCGAGACGAGCATCTCGGGGTCCAGCTTGACTCCCAGGCGTCCGATCGCCGCCTCCGCACGGGCCCGCATCTTTGGGCGGTCCAGGACCGAAAGGCGTTCGCCGAACACCTCGACCGCCGGCCCGGCCTTCAGGGACTCCCGGTTCAGTACGATGTTCTCCGTGGTCGTAAAGCCGGGAATCAGGGAGAACTCCTGGTGCACCATCCCGATCCCCGCGTCCAGGGCGTCAAAGGGGGAACGGAAGGACACCGCCTGGCCGTCCAGCTTTACGGTCCCGGAAAACCCTCCGGTTTCCGAGATGACCGGCATCCCGAACAGGACGCTCATGAGGGTCGTCTTGCCCGCTCCGTTCTCCCCGACCAGGCCCAGTATCCGGCCCCTGCCCAGGGTGAAGGACACGTCCTTAATGACGACGGTACCATAGAAATCCTTGGTGATGCCTTCGAAACTCAACAAGGGCGATTCATTCGACATAGGGACACCTTCCGAGCGGAATTCGGGGCATCCTTCAAACGGACCGCTCAAAGGGTTACCCCGGGAAAGAGGCTGCGCCGGGGGGTATGGCGCTCTCCATGGCCGGACGCGGGTCGTCCCCGTATCCGGCCCGGGACATCCCGTGCGCTGAACGCACGGGACGTCCCGGCGGACGGTGCGGTTACTGCTTCTTGAACTTGATGTTGTAGTATTTCTCGTCGACCTTCTGCTTGGTCGTGGGCAGGTAGCCCTTTCCGAAGATGTAGGTGTCCATGTAGACCAGGACGTGGTTCTTGGCCCGGACGCCGGTGTTGGCGTCGATGTAGTAGCCGCCGTTCCACTGGGCGCCGGGGGTGTAGACCGCCAGGGCGTCATACAGACCCTGGAGGCTGTCCTTGGTGGTCTTGCCCTCGATGATGTTCTTCGCGAACTCGCCGAGACCCGCGGTGACCGTGAAGCCGTAGCTGAAGGCCCAGGTTCCGAAGCGGCCGGCGCCGCCCTTGTCCACCACCGCCTGCTCGACCTTCTTGAGGATGGCGGGGAAGTTCCCGGCCTCGGCGGACAGGTCCAGGCCCAGGGCTCCCGGATACCCCATCAGCGGGGAGGGAAGGTCGGCCTCGACGAACATGCCGCCGTAGGCGAGCAGCTGTTTCAGCAGAGGCTCGGTGTGGGCGTCGTTGGTGCAGAAGAAGGCGGTTTCCTTGCCGTACTTCTGGATCCACTGGGGGGTCTTCTCGAGGATGAACTGCTGGGCGCCGGCCTGGCCCACGTCGGAGGTCGGGTCCGGGGCGGTCTCGAACGCGAACTTCAGGCCCAGGTCCTTGCAGGCCTGCTCCATGATCTGGCGGCGGAGTCCCAGGGTCTCGTAGGACATGTGCCGGGGGAAGGAGATGTGGACGAAGGTCTTGGCGCCCAGCTCCTTGGCGGCCCAGATGATGGTGTAGCCGCGGGAGATGAAGTCGCTGTTGATCGCCAGGTCCGCGGCCGCCTCGATGACGAGGGGATCCTCATGGGGCTCGCCCGCGAAGAGCAGGATCTCGGGCCGCTTGGCGCGGACGCGCTTGAAGGCTTCCGCGGCGCCGGGGACCGACTGGTTCATCACGATGGCCTTCATGAGAGGATCGTCCGCGAGGGCGACGATCTGGGAGATCGTGGTCTCCTGCTGATCCATGAAGTTGTCGGGATAGGTGATGTGCTGGATCATGCCGCCGTCGGCGACCTTGCCGTAGCGTTTGATCAGCTCTTCCGCGCCGCGCAGGTCGTCCTCGGACTGGGAGACCGTGCCGGTCACCACGCCGATATGGAACTTGGCCTTTGCCGGGCCTGCAGGCTCGGCGGGCTTCTTCTGGCAGCCCGCGAAGACCAGAACGATCGCGAGAAGGATCGCGGCCGTCTTCAGGATACGATTCATGTAATGCCTCCTTCGCCGTGTGAGTGGGCGATGGAAGAATTGTACCCCAAATGAAAGAATGGTCAAGATGCCCTTTGTGTTTCTACATATAGAATTATACGCATATATATGCAAGCGCCGAGGAAGGGTTCCCTTTTCCCCGGGAATCCTTTATCATGACGGCTCGGACGCTCCGGCGAACCGCGGGTCCTATCCAAGACGACGAGGGTTGCATGCGGTTTCTTCCCAAGCGCTTCGCGGAAGAATTCTTCCTTTACTCCAGCCAGTTCACGGTTTTCTTCATCCTGATGCTCTTTTCGACCCCATCCATCATCGCCCTTCAGCCCGTCGCCCTGGTGGTGCTGAACGGCTTCCTGTTGCTCCAGATCACCCTCCTGGCCTTCTGGGGACACAAACCCCTGCCCCGATTCCTGTTCTCCTTCATCACTCCCGCGGGCTACTCCATGCTCCAGACCATAACAGGCCGCACCTTTCCCGTGGACATGGCCAGCTTTTTCCTTTGGACGGTCTCCTTTTATGTAGGATTATTGCAGGCATGGAGCGGGGCGATCCGGCGTTCCTGGCCGAAGCGGGTCCTGGAGGCATTTCTCTCCTTCGGCACGGTCTTTACGTTCATATTCTTCTATTTCTACCTCGATCTCCGCATCAACCTGGCCGCACGGTTCAACTCCGGGGAACTGTCGTACCAGGGATACATCCGCGGCCTATCCATATCGAATTTCCTTCCGGCCTTCGTACGGTTCATCAAATCCCCCCAGCACACCTTCTTCGCCTTCGGGGCCTTCGTGTTCGGGATTCTTCAGCTCGTGAACAAGGTCAAGGAGCTCTCCCTGAGGGCCCGACTGGAACGGATCGTCGGCTCCGTTCCCGTGCCCACCGGGGACCTGGCGGGCGACCCCGATAGAACCGAGGCGGAAAGCAAGACGGCGTCGGTCATCTATGGAGATATCTGGAATTTCTCCGCCCTGACCGGCAAGGTCTCCGCCCGGGAGGCCGTGGAGGTGCTGAACCGGTATTACGCGCTGTGGAACGTCACGGTCACCCGGTACGGAGGGTACCTGGACCAGTTCGTGGGGGATACGGCGGTGGCCGTCTTCGGCCTGCTGGGAGAAAAGGACGGGAGCGAACGGGCCGTGGCCTGCGCTTTCGAGCTTCTGAAGGAGCTTCCGCACCTCCAGGAAGACCTTGCCGCCGCGGGCCTGCCCGTGATCAAGCACGTCGGCATCGGCGTACACTGGGGAAAGCTCATGGTCGGCAAGCTCAACAACGGTACCTGTCCCGCCTATTCCGTGTTCGGGGAAGCCGTCAGCATGGCGGCACGCCTGGATTCCCTGTGCCGGGAGTTCAAGCAGGACGTCCTGGTCAGCCAAGCAGTCTACAAGCAGGTGGGCATCGAAACCCAGCAGCACCTGCAGATGGTGGGGGAGGTCCTGCTACGGGGCAAGACCCAGCCCAGCGCGGTGTACGGAAAGAAATAACCCTTCCCCGTACGGCCCTCCGCGCCCCGACGCTCCGCCGTCGCAAGCGGATTCGGTTCCCTCGAGTTAAGCCACCGAGTACCGCTTGACCTTCTTGGTCGTGGTCATCTCCAGGGGCTCCTCCAGAATCGTCACCTTTGAGATCCGCTGGTACGGAAGCATCTTGGAGTTCACCTCGTCCACCACCCGACGGATGCGAGCCTCCACGTCCCCGGAGTCGATCCCGGCCCCGTCCCGGGCTCCCGGGCCCTCGAAGTACTCCTTGCTCGGATAGATCAGGGCCTCGATGCCTTCGATCTTGGCCTTCCGGTCCTGGACATAGCCCCGGATCAGGACCTGTTCCACCTCGGAGTAGAGCTGGAAGCGGTTTTCGATCTCTTCGGGGTACACGTTCTTGCCGCCCTCCGTGACGATAAGGTTCTTGGCCCGGCCGGTCAGGTAAAGGTAATTGTCGGAATCGAGGTAGCCAACGTCCCCGGTCTTGAACCAGCCGTCGGGGGTAAAAACCTCCGCGGTGGCCTCGGGATTCTTGTAGTAGCCCTGCATGACCATGGGACCCTTCACGACGATCTCGCCCCGGCCCTCGGGATCCGGATCCAGGATGCGCAGCTGGGCCCGGGGGATGACCCGGCCCACGCTGGTCTCCACATAGGCGTCCGTCGGGTTGAGGGTCAGGATGGGACTGGTCTCCGTAAGCCCGTAGCCCTGGACGAAATCGATGCCCAGCTGGTTGTACTGCCGGAAGACGCTGGGCGCCAGGGGACCGCCTCCGGAGATGCAGATGCGGATGGTCCGCAGGGAGGCCTTGTCCAGGACCGAGCCGAAGAGTGTCTTCCCGGGGTTCACCTTGAAGACCTTTTTGATCATCCCCGAAAGAGCCATCAGGAATCGGATAAGTCCGAAGACGATAGGGCCCTTGGCCCGGATGCCCTTCATGATCCCCGCCAGGACCTTGTTGAAGAGGAGGGGCACTCCCAGGAACATCGTGACCTTGGCCTCCTTGAGGTCCTTGAGGATCTGGCTGGTCACCATCCGCTGTCCGAAGACGATCTCGGCGCCGACGGACAGGGCCTCGATGAAGACCGCGAGCATCGTGTAGGAGTGGTGGATGGGCAGAAGGGCGTAGAATACGTCGGTCGGGAAGATATGGAGATTGGCTTGGGCAAGGTAGCAGTCCGCGACGAAGTTGGCGTGGGTGAGCATGACGCCCTTGGGGACTCCCGTGGTTCCGCTGGTAAACAGGATGGCCGCCAGATCCCCTTCCTTGGCCGCCTCGCCCGGGACGGCCCCCGGGGCGGGTTCAAGATCGTAGACGTAGCCGGGCTTTATCGGGGATAGGGAATATCGCCCCTCCAAGCCGAGCCGCTGGGGATCCAAGGAGTCGTACTTCTCCTCGTCCACGAAAAGATGTTTCGCGTCCGACGCCCGTAGAATGTTCTCGATTTCCTCGTTTCGAAGCTGGTAATCGATGGGCACCGCCGTGGCTCCCGCGAAAAGAATGCCCAGGTAGGCCACGGCCCACTCCGGGGAGTTCTTGCCGGTGACCGCGGCCTTGTCCCCCTTGCGCAGGCCGACTCCGGCCAGGAAGGCGGCCGTCCTCTCTATCTTTTTCAGGGCCTCGGCATAGGTCAGGGTGACCCGGCCCGGGGAGTAGACCGTGAAACAGGGGCGGTCGGGATACCGCGCCGCGGAGATCCGGAACATTTCCGGCAGGGTCGGCCACTCGCCGTCGAACATCCTGCCTCGGTATTCGTCCAGGAAGGCCCAGGGGGTGGAGGAATCCATGATTTTTTCTCCCTACTATCTGAAGATGTCGGAGGGGTTCCGGACGCGTACGCGCCGGATATTGGACACCGATTGGCTGGAACAGGTTGCACCGCGAGCCGACCGGAGTTTCACAAGCTTCCTGACACTCTAGGGCCGGGCCGCCCTAAAGGCCCGGGCCGCCAGAGCGACGTACAACCCTAATATGCCCGCCCCCGCGGCGCCGATCGAGATCCACTTGGCCGGGGTCAGCGCCGAGGCGGCCCAGGCCCATCCCAGGGGGCGGGTCGGCACGGAGGCTACCAGGACGGTGGCGGCTATGTTCTCACCGTAGTCCAGGAGGGGCCCCGAAAGCAGCAGCGCGCGGAACCACGCCGCGAACCCGCCGACCGCCCCGAGACGCCTCAGTGCGAAGGCGGCGGCAGAGGCAAGGAAGGCCCCGTAGACCAGGGGCCAGACAAGGTCCATGGTCCATCGGTCCGCGATGTACGCGAAGCGGCCCGGGGCGTCGAACGCGGCGGCACGGTCCAGGGCTTGGCCGGGGGTGTAGAAAAAGGTCGTGTCGAAGCCCCCGCCGGCGGGGGTATAGGCAGCCGCCTTCTCCGCATAGGGGATCAGGACCAGGGGCATGAAAACGGTGAACGTCGCTGCGGCCGCGCCCAGAAACCACCCGGAACCCAGAATCCTCCAGAACCTCTCCGACATGTGCCCTCCCCTCCGGAGCGGATGTAACCACGTTCCTGTGGTATTGTATTGTAGTATGAGGCTTTT
>JAAYUR010000163.1 GCA_012517645.1 Treponema sp. | reverse complement strand
GTCCCAGCCCCAGGCCCTGCGGTACTGCCGGATCATCTCGTCGATGCGCAGGGAGACTCCCTTGTTGGGCCCCTCCGAGAGCGGGGGGATCCCCGAAGCGCGGTCGTGCATGCGGAACCCACGGACATCGACTCCGTGCTTGGCGTTGAAGGCCTGGCGGAGGGTCTGCATCCGCTTTCCCGTCTCCATGTACTCGTCGGGCGTACGGTTCCAGCCCGTGGCGGCGTTCAGGTACTCGAAGATCGGGAAGTGCTGGACTCCCATGAGCATGGCGTAGTAACAGGATCCCGTCCCGTCCACCAGCATCTTGAAGGCCGTCATGGCCACGTTCCGGAGGGCCTCCGTCTCGGTAGGTTCGAAGTCCTGGGACTTGGGATGGATCCGGACCCGGGGCGCCCAGGAGACGTAATTCCACAGGGAGGATTGGGAGTAGTAGAGGTTTCCGCTGGTGGTGTGCCGCCCCGGGGTGGGATCCGCGCTGTAGGTCACCCCCATCATGGGGTCCACCTTCGGGTCGTGCATGGGAAGTTCCTGCCCCCCGGCGTGCACGGCAAAGCGCTCCGAACCCTTGCCGATCCGCAGGGCCGCGAGCTTGACCCCGTCCGCGAGAACGTCTCCTATGCCTTGGCGCTCGCAGATCCTGTCCACCAGGGTCTCGATCGCCCGGGCGTTGCCCCAGCGGAGCTCCAGGCCCCCCGTGTCCTCGAGGGTCAGGATCCCGCTCTCGAAACATTCCACCGCGAAGGCGACCGCCCCGCCGACAGAGACCGTGTCCAACCCCGCGCGGTTGAGTCTCTCGTTGATCCGGAAGACGGCGTCCAGATCCTCGTTCAGGACCAGGCCCCCGAAGGCCATGCAGGTCTCGTACTCGGGCTTGTGGGTGTGATCCCATTTCCCTCCGGACAGGTCCCGGATGTCGCAGACCCCGCCGCAGCCCAGGATGCAGGAATAGCAATGGTATTTCCGGAGCTCCCGGCGGCGGAGGCGGTCCGGGTTCAAGGCCCGGTATCCCGGAAAGTCCTTGACCGAGCCCCCCCAGTTCTTCACCGGGGAGTCCCCGTTGGCCAGGCCGTAGGTGTTGTTCATCGAGGTCCCGAACTTCTTGAACATCATGGCCGAAAGCATCCCGTCCAGGGGTACGGCGTTCGGAAGTCCTCCCATCAAGCCGCCCATGATCGGGAAGACGGCGCCGGTGAAAAAACCGGGAAGATTGGCCTTGCGCACCGTGGAGGCGAAGGAGGCGGAGAGACGCTTCATCCCCTCGGGATCCGCGGGTCGCACGGACCGGGTGCCCGCCAGGACCAGGGCTTTCAAGCGCTTGGAGCCCATCACGGCCCCGACCCCGGACCTCGCGGCGTAGCGGCCCCGGTCGTTGGAGATTCCGGCGATCCGGGAAAGCCGTTCCCCGCCGGGACCGATCACCGCCACCTCGGGCTTTTTCTTGCCGCCGCCCTCGGCGGCCAGGTCCCGGATCAGGGCGTCCTCCGCCTCCAGGGCGTCCAGGCCCCAGTAGGCCGAGGCGTCCAGGATCCGGGGACCCTTGTTGTCGATATAGACGTAGACCGGCCTCGGGGATACGCCCCGGAAGAATATCGCGTCGTACCCGCACTGCTTTATGGCGGGAGCCAGGGTCCCCCCGCAGTTGGAGTCCCCCCAGCCCCCGGTGAGGGGAGACTTGCAGACCGCCATCCAGCGGCCGGTCATGAAGGAACCCGTCCCGGTGAGAAGCCCCGAGGTGAAGCCCAGGATGTTGTCCGGCCCCAGGGGGTCCGCCCCGGCGGGTATGTGCCGGTACAGGTAGTACGCCCCCAATCCGACCCCGGAGAGGAGATTCTCGTAGACGGAGTCCGGAATTTCCTGGGACTCCCAGGTTCCCGTCGTCAGGTCGACCAGGAGCACCTTGCCGAGATACCCGTTCATGCGTCCTCCTCGGGTTGCGGCGGCTCGGCCGCGAATCCGCGTCCGGGGGAAATGATATACCGATCGGAGACCCCGCGCAATCCGGACCGCGTCCGCTAGAGGAAGATGCCCACAAGCCAGAGGACGAGAAGGAACCAGAGGACGGCGAAGACGGCCGCGGCGATCCAAGCCGCGGGAGTCCGGACCCGGTCCCCCGCAGCAAGGTGCTTCCAGGCTTCCCGTCGGCAGCGCGCCGCCACCTCGGGGGGGATCATCCGCAGGGCCAGGACGATGAGGGCCGGGACGATGAGAAGGTCGTCCAGCTGTCCCAGAAGGGGGATGAAGTCGGGGATGAGGTCGATGGGGCTGGCGGCGTAGGCTATGGTCAGGGCTATGACCGCCTTGGCCGAGAGCGGAGTGGCGGGATCCTTCCAGGCCAGGAACACCGACCAGATCTGGCGCTTTAGCCGGGCCGCCCGGCGCTTCAGCCGGGCCGCCCGGCGCTTCAGCCGGGCAAGGCGGGAATAGGCGGGACGGGAGCTGGGCAAGGCGTGGTCTCCTGTCTTCGTGCGGACCGCATCCTACCATAACCTCCGGGACAGGACAATTGGAGGCCCGGATACGGTATACGCGCGCTAGAGAGGTTCCCGGGAAGCGCCGAAGCCCTTCGGCTTCGGCGCCCCGGGAGCGGAAGGGCCGCTCCCGCACTTACTCCAGGACCGCTCCCCGCACCCCCGAGGTGACGGATTTGCGGTACCGATTCAGGAAAAGGCTGTCCACGGTCTGGACGTAGGGCTTCCAGGCCGCCCGCCTTCGCTCCAACTCCGCGGAGTCCACCTTTAGCTCCAGCTTCTTGGCGGGGATATCGATGGAGATGATGTCCCCTTCTTTCACAAGCGCGATGGGGCCGCCCTCGGCGGCTTCCGGGGAGACGTGGCCGATGGCCGCGCCCCGGGAGGCTCCGCTGAAGCGTCCGTCCGTGATCAGGGCCACCGTCCGGTCCAGCCCCATGCCCGCCAGGGCCGAGGTCGGGGAGAGCATCTCCCGCATGCCGGGGCCGCCCTTGGGACCCTCGTAGCGGATCACCACTACGTCCCCGTCCTTGATCTTCCGGGCCTTGATGGCCGCGAAGGCGTCCGCCTCGTTGTCGAAGACCCGGGCCGGGCCGGAGTGGACCATCATCTCCGGAAGGACCGCCGCCTGCTTGACGATGGACCCGTCCGGGGCCAGGTTGCCCTTGAGGCAGGCCAGGCCGCCCTGGGCGTGGTAGGGCCGGTCGACGGGTCGGATGACCTCCTCGTCCCGGACCCGGGCTCCCGCCAGGTTCTCCGCCTGGGTCGTGCCCGTGACGGTCCTGCAGGATCCGTCGACCAGGCCCGCGTCCAGGAGGCGCTTCAGGACCGCCTGGACTCCGCCGGCCTTGTACAGGTCCTGGATGTGGTAGGGGCCCGCGGGGGACAGGGAGCAGAGGTGGGGCACCCGGGCGCCGATCTCGTTGAAGATCTCCACGGGGAGGTCCAGGCCCGCGGCCCAGGCGATGGCCGGCAGGTGCAGAGCGGTGTTCGTGGAGCCCCCCAGGGCCAGGTCCAGGGCCACGGCGTTCTCGAAGGCCTTCCGGGTCAGGATGTCCCGGGGCCGGAGGCCCTTCTCCACCAGCTTCATGATCGCCACGCCCGCGTCCTTGGCCAGGCGGTCCCGCTCGGCGTAGACCGCGGGGATGGTGCCGTTCCCCG
>JAAYUR010000156.1 GCA_012517645.1 Treponema sp. | reverse complement strand
CGGGAACGCGTCGCCGAAAAGGTAGGAATACGTGGAGTAGCCGATGTCTGAGTCCAGGACCACGAAGTCCGGGTCCTCCTTCGCGGCCTCCACAAGCCGGTCCATGATGGCGCGCCGGGTGGGCGCCTTGGCGGGGGGCAGGCTCATGGGGTCCTCCCTTCGATCTCCTCGCAGGCCCGGCGGCGCTCCTCGTCCGAGGGCGGCTTCCCGTGCCACTCGCGCTTGTCCTCCATGAAGCTCACTCCCTTTCCCTTGACCGTGCGGGCGATCACGCAGGTCGGCCGGCCGCCGCGTTCCCGAGCCTTCTCCAGGGTCGAAAGGATCTGCCGCATGTCGTGCCCGTCCATCACGAGGACCCGCCAGTTGAAGGCTTCGAACTTGCGGTCTATGGGCTCCATGGGCAGGATGTCGTCCGCCCGGCCGTCGTTCTGCAGGTTGTTCCTGTCCACGATGGCCACCAGGTTGTCCAGGCGGTACTTGGCGGCCTGGGCGGCGGTTTCCCAGACCACTCCCTCGTCCAGTTCCCCGTCCCCCAGGACGGCCCAGACCGTGTTCGTCCTGCCGGAAAGGCGGGAGTCCAGGGCCATGCCCAGGGCCTGCCCGAATCCGAGGCCCAGGGAGCCCGAGGTGGCGTCGATCCCGGGAAGGTAGGTCGCCACGGGGTGACCCTGGAGGCGGCTGTCGTTCCGCCTCAGGGTGGAGAGCTCCTCCACGGGGAAGTAACCCCGGAGCGCCAGGGCGGCGTACCAGACCGGGCAGGCGTGGCCCTTGGACAGGACGAAACGGTCCCGGTCCGGCTTGCGGGGAGCCGAGGGGTCGATGTCCATCAGGTCGAAGTACAGGGCGGTCACGAAGTCCGCGGCGGAGAGGCTTCCTCCGCAATGCCCGGACTGGGCGGAGTGGACCATCTCCACGATGGCCCTGCGCACCTCCCGGGCCTTGGTCTTCAGGAACTCGGCCCGCTCGTCCAGGGAGCGGGCGCTCGGATGGGTCATACAGGGCTCCTTTCCAAGCCGCGGGTGATTGTCCCGCAGGATGTTTCAGGGGGGCGATCGTTCTTGATCTCGGCATCCGGACACGCGGGGAACGGGCCGGCCTGTTCCAGGGTCCGAAGGGCGGTCAGGGCCCGTCCGTACTCCCGGGATACCTCACCGGGGGGACACAGGATCTCCACGTCCAGCCCGCCCCGGTACCCCGAGGCCGCCAGGGCGGCCAGGAGGGGTCGGAAGGGTATGGTTCCGGCACCGGGGGCCAGGGAGAGGTTCTCGATCCCGTCGTTGTCGCAGAGGTGGGTGGCGACGACGGCTCCGGCCAATCGGACAGGCAGAGCCGGGACGTCCTCCCCCATCACGTGGAAGTGACCCGTGTCGAGAACCAGGCCGAGGTCTTCCAGGCCGCGGGTCGAGAGGAGGCTCCGGAACTCGGCGCTTCCGCCCAGGGCGTTGCCCGGCAGGAGCTCCAAGGCCGCACGGAAGCCCGAACTCCGGGCCGCCTCGGCCAGAAGTCCCAGTTTGTCGATCAGAGCGCCCTTAAGACCCGCCCGGGCCGGGCCGATCGAGGCGTTTCCGGATGAAGACGAAGCGCCGAATCGGGACAGGTCCAGGGCGGGCAAGGGGACGGCGAAGACCTGGGCTCCCTCCAGGGCCGCGGCGATTCCCAGAGCCCTCTCCGTCCCGGCCGGCAGACCCGGGCGGGCCACATCCTCGGGGTTCGAGAATGCGGCGCCCAGCCAATGGGCCACGAAGGGACCCGTGACGAGTCCCAGGGAGCGCGCACGATCCGCGATCTCCCGGGAGTCCCGTTCGGTCCAGGATTCCG
>JAAYUR010000360.1 GCA_012517645.1 Treponema sp. | reverse complement strand
TTCCAGTCAAGTTCGCCCGACTCCAGGGGCTCCGGCTGGAAGCCCTGTTCATCCTGGAGAACCTGGAAAACTCCGCCAAGATCATCGGCGACTATTTCCTGGGGCAGATCTACGTCCACCTGGGCCGGATCTTCAGCGTGGAGGGCTGGACCCGAAGCGTAGATCGCCGCCTGGGAGCCCTCCAGAACATATACGAGATCGTCAAGAGCGATAAAAGCGAACGCACGATGATCGTCCTGGAAATCGTCTTTATCATCGTCTGCATCGCCTTTCCCATCCTGCAGATCCTCCAGGTGATGCTCTTGCCCTAGCGGTTCCCCGCCCTTCACGGTACAATCCTCCCCATGGATCCGACGGAACGAGCAGAACTGAACGCCCGACTGGAGTTGCTTTCGGACTGGCTCTACCTGGGTTGCCGACGCGCCCGGGCCGAGCCGGAGTTCCAGATGCCCCCCTCCCCCGAGTCCGCCCCCAGGAAACGCCGAGGCCCGGAATGGATGGAGGACCCCTCCTACTACGCGGAAACCCTGGAAAACATCCAGAACGAAGTCCTCCGCTGCGCCAAGTGCCGCCTGGCCCAGAACCGGACCTACACGGCCTTCGGGGAGGGGGTCCTCAATCCTCCGGTCCTGGTCGTCGGAGAGGGTCCCGGCGCGGAGGAGGACAAGCTCGGAAGGCCCTTCGTGGGTCCCGCCGGCAAGCTCCTGGACCGGATGCTGGCCGCCGTGAACCTGGACCGGGAAAAGAACTGCTACATCACCAACATCGTGAAGTGCCGCCCCCCCATGAACCGGGACCCCGCCCCGGACGAGCGGGAAACCTGCCTGCCCTACCTGGAGCGCCAGATCCGCTTCCTCCGGCCGCGGGTCATCCTGGCCTTGGGCAGGACCGCGGCCCAGACCCTGCTCAAGACGGAGCGCGGAGTGGGAGCCCTCCGGGGCGCCTTCCTTGACCGCGACGGACTTCCCCTCCTGGTCACCTATCACCCCAGCGCCATCCTCCGGGATGAATCCCTGAAGCGTCCCGCCTGGGAGGACTTGAAGAAGCTGAGGGCCTTCCTGGACACCCTGGACGCCGGATCCTCCGAATGAGCCTCCAACCGTCGGAAGACGGGGGACCTGCCTTTCTGGAGGTCGTATTCCCCATTCCCCTTGACCGGGCGTTCACCTACCGGGCTCCGCCGGGGCTCTCCGTTCCGGTGGGTTGCCGGGTGGAAGCCCTCCTGGGCACCCGGAAGGCCGCGGGCTGGGTGGTCGGACAGGCCCGGACGCCCCCGGAGGGCCTCGAGGAGGGAGCGGTCAAACCCATCCTCCGCCCCCTGGATACGGAGCCCCTCTTCGGTCCGGGGACCCCCGAACTGGCCGCCTGGCTTGCGGGGATGTACCTCTGCTCCCGGGGAGAGGCCTTGGCCGCGATGCTGCCCTCCGGCCGCAGGGAACCCTCGGAACCCTCCCCGCCCTTCGAGGACTACCCTCCCCTGGGCCGGTCGGTGACCCTCTCATCGGAGCAGGAGTTCGCCCTTAGCCGGATACTGGCGGACCCCTCGGGGAGGAAGTACCTGTACGGAACCACAGGCTCCGGGAAGACCGAGGTCTTCCTTCAGGCCGCGGAGGCCACCCTCAAGGAAGGCAGGGGGGTCCTGTACCTGGTCCCGGAGATCGCCCTTACCCGACAGGTGGTGGAGGCGGTGTCCCGCCGCTTCGGGGACCGCTGCGCGGTCCTCCACTCCGGGCTCTCCCCGTCCCGTCGCCTTTCGGAGTGGCGGCGGATCCTCTCCGGAAAGGCCGACGTGGTGGTGGGCGCCCGGAGCGCGGTCTTCGCGCCGGTCGCGAACCTGGGTCTTGTCGTGATCGACGAGGAACACGAGGGTTCCTACAAATCGGGATCCAGCCCCCGTTACCACGCCCGGCAGGTGGCCATGAAGCGCTGCGCGGACGAGAAGGCCCGGCTTGTCCTTGGCTCCGCCACCCCCTCCGCGGAAGCCTGGAGCCTGATGTCGGAAGGCTCCCTGGAGCGGCTGAACTTGACCCGCCGCCTGGCCGGGGGGGCTCCCCCGGTCGTGGAGATCGTGGACATGCGGGGCGAGGGTCAGGCCCTGTCCCGCCGCCTGGCGGAGGAGCTGGCCCGGGTCAAGTCCGAGGGAGGCCAGAGCATCCTGTTCCTGAACCGCCGGGGCTTTTCCTACTTCTTCCGCTGCCGATCCTGCGGGGCCGAGATCCGGTGCCGCCATTGCTCCGTGGGGCTGACCTACCACAAGGATCGCAACAGATTGCTCTGTCACTACTGCGGCTACTCCGAGGCACCCCCCCGGGCTTGTCCAGACTGCGGCTCCCTGGACGTGGGTTGGGCGGGTTTCGGGACCGAGCGGGTGGAGGAGGAACTGGCCGCCCGGTTCCCGGGCCTCTCCACGGCCCGGCTGGACGCGGACACCGCGGCCCGGAAAGGGGAGACGGCGAGGATCCTGGACTCATTCCGGGACGGGAAGATCGACGTCCTTTTGGGCACCCAGATGGTGGCAAAGGGCCTCAACTTCCCGGGGGTTAAGCTCGTGGGCATCGTCCTGGCGGATACAACCCTGAACCTTCCCGATTTCCGGGCCGCGGAGAGGACCTTTTCCCTGGTCGTGCAGGTGGCCGGCCGGGCCGGGCGCTTCGTTCCGGACGGCCGGGTCATCCTGCAGACCTTCCGTCCCGAGTCCCCGGTCATGCGGTTCGCCGCCGCCCAGGACGTGGAAGGATTCTACGCCGCGGAGCTGGCCGCCCGCAGGGAGCTGGGCTTCCCGCCCTATTCCCGGATCATCCGGGTGGTGTTCCGCTCCCGCAAGGCCGAGCGGGCCTGGGAAGGGGCCCGGAACTTCGCCCGGGCTGCGGCCCGGATCCTGCCCGCGGACGCAGAGATCCTGGGACCCGCGGAATGCCCCATCGCCGCCATGGCCGGGACCTTCCGGCTCCACGTGGTTCTCCGGGCGCCCTCCATGGGAGGCCTGCACAGGTCCGTCTCCGGATTGCTCCGGGATTTTGAACCGCCCCCGGACTGCCGCCTGGAGACGGATGTCGATCCGGTCAGTCTGCTATAACAACGCGCCACAGAGGCTGATATAACAACCCGCCAAAGAGGCACAGAGACACAGAGGGAGGAAGAAATGTGTTCTCTGTGCCTCTGTGGATGACTTCGTCCGCCCCGTCCTCCGTCGTTCGTACAGGAAACCGTAGGCTCCTAGCGTGGACGGAGGCTTCTCTCAAATTCGGGAACGGACCCGGGCCAGGGCTTCCGTGGCTTCCTTCATGTCCGGGGACAGCTTCAAGGCTCGGGCGTAGTAGTCCGCGGCCCTGCGGTAGTCGGAAAGCGCCTCCACCGCCAGGCCGTACCGGAACCACCACCGGGACATGGAGGGATCCCGGTACAGGGCGAGGGCGTAGGCGATATCCGCGTGTTCGTACTTCTTGAGGCGCTGGTAGACCTCGCCCATGTAGAAGTACGCCGTGGACACCCGGTCCCCGAACTCCCCGACGTTCTCGATGTATCTCTGGAGATTCTTAAGGGCCAGGTCGTTGTTGCCCAGGTGGAAGTAGGCCTCTCCCATCACCTCGGAAAGCCGGGGATCGTACCGGACCTTGAGCCCCGCGGAGGCGGTGTCCACGACCTCCCGGAAACGGTCCAATCGGAAGAGGGACCAGCACTTGACCGCGTAGGCGTCCATGCGGGCGGGATCCGCGGCCAGCTCCCGGTCGCAGACCTCCACGGCGTCCCGATACCGCCCCTGGGCTTCCGCTATCCTGCCCGCGGATTCCAGGTTCCTTCCTTGGCGATAGAGCTCCAGGGCGTCCACGCGGGCGGGGATGGCGGCCGGAGCAGGGACCGTCGGAGCTGAGGGAACGGGGTCCGTCGGGGCGGGTGCCGCCGCGGGCGCGGGAGCATCGGACCCGGGCTCCGGCCGGGGAGCGGCGTCCTGGGCAGCCGCGACGGCCGCGGCCAGGATGACCAGGAAGATAGGTGCTAGGGCTCGGTATCTGGGGCGCATGGATTCCTCCGGACTGCGCCCCGATTATCCCGTAAACGACCCGGTCAGGACAAGACGCCGACATTAGTGTTACGAAGCTTGTCCTGACGCAAGCAAATATTGAGAAATAGAGCGGTATCGAACCGGGAGAGATTCACACTCCCGGGAGGTACCTATGGATCTGTATCCCTTTTGCCCCAATCCTGCATGTAGACTCCATGG
>JAAYUR010000182.1 GCA_012517645.1 Treponema sp. | reverse complement strand
TCACGGACTTGTCCCCCTCCACGGCGGTCACGGAAACCGCCGAGGGATCATCCACGAGCGATTTTGCGATGTATTCGACGAGATCGCGTTCCACGGTTGGCTCCTTGGATCCGCATCGGGCGGCGCCGGAGCGCCCTTTAGCCGAGGCGGATGTTCTTCTTGTTGAAGAGACTGCGCACCGTGTCGGACGGGAGGGCGCCTTTGGCGAGCCAAGCCCGAGCCTTGGCCTCGTCGATGGCCACCTGCTTGTCCTCGGACTCGATCGGATGGTAAACACCGATCTCCTCGAGGGTGGCTCCCTCGCGGGCGAGACGGGAATCCATGACCACGATGCGGTAATAGGGGCGCTTCTTGGCGCCGAACTTCTTGAGCCGGATCTTGACGCTCAACGGTCTTCCTCCTACGTGACGTAACGACGCGCTGGTCGGTTCGTTTGCGGAATGAATCGGATCCCGGCGGGGTGAACGGAGCCGGAAGCCCGCGAAAGACCGTTATACAGGAAGGAGGGGAAAGAGTCAATGTACGCCGAGCCGCGACGCGTCATCCATGACGATCCAGAATCGCATACGCGATTCTGACCCTCCCCGCAGGCGCCCATACGGACCTTCGGCCCGTTTCCCGGTCGGAAAGGATCGAAGCATGCGCTACCGCGCATGGCGGGATCCTTGGGCGCCCTGACGCTGCCTTCCGGCGACGAAGCCTCGACTCAGTATCTGAGTATAGCACACTGGAATTGCAGCGAGGCTTCGTCGAGTGTCCAGCTTCCCATTCACTATTCACTATTCACTATTCACTATTCACGCTATCCTCCCCCCCATGTCTACCCGCCCTTCCCCGCTCCCGCCGGACGCCCTGCTCCTGGCGCCCATGGTCGGCCTGTCCCATCGGGCCCTGCGGGAGCTCATCCGGGGCTTCGGGGGCTGCGATCTATACTATACGGAGATGACGAGTGCCGCGGGCTACTTGTCCGGGGCCCCCTATGACCGGTTCTTCCTGGATTCCGGCCCGGAGCCGGAGCGTACGGTCCTGCAATTTTACGCCGTGGACACAGCCCGGATGGTCGAAGCCGCCCGAAAGGCGGCCCGGGAACTCCCCGCCGCGGGCTTGGACCTGAACTTCGGGTGTTCCGCGCCCCATATCGAGCGGTCCGGAGGCGGGGTTTCCTGGATGAAGAACCCCGAGGCGGCCCGGGATTTGGTGGCTCGAGTTCGGGACGCTCGGCCGGAGGGCAGCCTTTCGGTCAAGCTCCGGATCGGATACGACGACGACTACGGCCGGCTCCGGGACTTCTGCGCCGGGCTGTCCGAGGCCGGCGCGGACTGGCTGGTCCTGCATCCCCGCCTTAGGAGCGAAAAGCTCCGTAGAACCGGACGGTGGGACTACGTCCGGCGGCTCCGGGAAGACCTGGGGATTCCGCTGGTGGGCAACGGAGACGTCCGGACCCCCGTGGACAAGGCCGCCCGGGTTCGGGAATGCCGCACCGCCGGGATCATGCTGGGACGGGAAGCCGTCCGCAGGCCTTGGATCTTCGCCCTAATCCGCGGGCTTGAGCGGGATCCCGGTTTCCGGATGACCGTCGACGCTGCCGAAACGGCGGAGACCTTCCTCCGGTTGGTGGAGGAGCTCCTGCCCCCGGAATTCCACCTTTCCCGCGCCCGTAGGTTCTTTTACTACTACTGCGACAACCTCTCCTTCGCCCACCATATCCGATGGAAGATCCAGAACGCCCCGGATCTCGCCTCGATACGGAGGATCCTCGCGGAATACTTCGAAGAGGTGCCGGGGGATAGGGTGGTCGGTGGCCGGTGAACGGTGGCCGGAAAACGGTGAACAGAAGGCTTCGACGGGCTGTGGGATGATTCACGAAACAATCGAGGCTTTTTCGAAACTCAGGGAGTATTGAAACAGCCACCTTGGAATCCGCGATTGGGCGCGGCGGTTGCAACGAAACCGCAAGGAATCGCAAAGCCAATTTCAAAAGTGACGGACTTTTGAAACTGGCTCAATTGACCGCCGCTGGTAAAAGTCTCTCCCCTGTCCACTGTCCACCGCTTTTTTCCTTGCTCACTTTTACATTATTCGTTATTATGTAATACATCCTATACCCTCAGGGGGAGACCATATGGCCGAGACCCTTGCCCAGCTGTTCCTGGAAAAAGTCCGCGACTACCCCGAATTGAACGCCCAGTACAGCAAGAACGGCGGAACCGAATTCAAGCCCACCACCTACCGACAGCTCCTGGAGG
>JAAYUR010000315.1 GCA_012517645.1 Treponema sp. | reverse complement strand
CTCCGTGAACCCCAAGGCCCAGGTCCGGGTGGTCTGGACGAACACCTGGTACGATCCCGTCAAGGAGCGCGAGGCCGCGGTGGCCCTCCTGGACGCGGGCGCGGACATCATCGCCCAGCACCAGGACACGGTGGAGCCCCAAAAGGCCGCCAAGGAGCGCGGAAAGCTCTCCATCGGCTATGACTCGGACATGCGCGCCTTCGTGGGCGACACGGTCCTCACGAGCCCGGTGTGGAACTGGGGAGCCTACTACAAGGACACTATCCGCAACGCCATGAACGGCACCTGGGTCACCCACCAGTACTGGGAAGGACTCAAGGCCGGCGTGGTCCGCCTGGCGGACTTCAGCCCCCTGGTGCCCCAGGACGTCAAGGACCTGGTCAAGGCCGCGGAGCAGAAGATCCTGGACGGGACCTGGGACGTGTTCTGGGGCCCGATCAAGGACCAGACCGGCGCCGTGAAGGTGGCCGCGGGAGCCAAGATGACCGACGGCGAGATGCTCTCCATGGACTGGTTCGTGGAAGGCGTCGTCGGAAAGGTGAAGTAAGAGGACGCGGAACGCCCGGCGGCCCCCTCAGGACCGCCGGGTCGTCCGTACACGAGGCCTCCCCCGCCCAGGGGAGGTTTTTTTCGCGGGGCGACGCGCGGCCCGGGCAATCCCGCTCACAAGGTGAATCGAATGGACGCTAGCGAATCGGCAGCCCCCTTGGTGGAGATGAGGGGCATCCGCAAATCCTTCCCCGGGGTCACAGCCTGCGACGGCGTGAACCTCCGCCTGGGCCGCGGCGAAGTCCTGGCCCTCCTGGGGGAGAACGGAGCGGGCAAGAGCACCCTCATGAACGTGTTGGCGGGATTGTACCGCCCCGACGAAGGGGAGATTCTCATCGGAGGAAACCAGGTGGAGATCCGGTCTCCCCGGGACTCCGCCGCCCACGGGGTGGGCATGGTCCACCAGAACTTCATGCTGGTGGACACCATGACCGTGACGGAGAACGTAGTGCTGGGCATGGCCGGCCTTCCCTTCGTGCCCGACCTGAGGGGGGTGAAGGAATCGATCCTTGAGCTTGCGGAACGATACGGTTTGCGGGTGGACCCGGACGCATACGTCTGGCAGTTGTCGGTGGGCGAGCAGCAGCGGGTGGAGATCCTGAAACAGCTGTACCGCAAGGCGGAGATCCTGGTCCTGGACGAACCCACGGCGGTCCTGACTCCCCAGGAATCGGTGGAGCTGAACGCGGTGGTTCGGAGGATGAAAGCCGAGGGCAAGAGCGCCATCTTCATAACCCACAAGATGGAGGAGGTCATGACCTTCTCCGACCGGGTCATGGTGCTCAGGAAGGGCAAGGTCGTGGTCGAGAAGACCACCTCGGAAACCAGCCCCCGGGAACTGGCCAAGCTCATGGTCGGGAGGGAGGTCCTGTTCCGGGTTGAGAAGAAGCCCTTCGATCCCGGGGCGGTCATCCTGGAGCTCAAGGACGTCTGCGCCCAGGACGACCGGGGGCTTCCGGCCCTAAGGAACCTCTCCCTCACGGTGCGCGCCGGCGAGATCCTGGGCATCGCCGGGGTGGCCGGGAACGGCCAACGGGAGCTCTCGGAGGTCATCACGGGCCTGCGTCCGGTGAGTTCCGGGGGAATCTCCATCAACTGCGTGGAGACGACGAACAAGACCCCCCTCGAGATCATCCGGAGCGGGGTAAGCCATATCCCCCAGGACCGCATCGCCGTGGGAGCCGTGGGGGACCTGAGCGTGGCCAGCAACCTTGCCATGAAAGGCTACCGGGACGCTCCCATCTCCCGGGGCTTCCTCCTCCTGCCCCGCAGGATCCTGGACCTGGCCCGGAGGATGATCGACCTCTTCCGCATCGCCACCCCCTCCCCGGAGACCCGGGTGAAATTCCTGTCCGGGGGGAACATCCAGAAGACCATCCTGGCTCGGGAGATCGAGTCCTGCCGGAGCCTTCTGGTGGCCGTGTACCCCTCCCGAGGCCTCGACATCGGCGCCACCGAGGCGGTCCGCAAGGAACTGGTGGCCCAGCGGGACGCGGGCATGGCGGTCCTCCTCGTGTCCGAGGACATCGAGGAGCTTCTGTCCGTGGCCGACACGGTGCTCGTCCTTTTCGAGGGCCGCTCCATGGGCACCTTCCCCTCCGCGGAGGCGGATCCCGAGGAGCTCGGGCTCCTGATGGCCGGAGTGGAGCGCAAGGAGACCGCGTCATGAGCATCCTCTTCGAGAAACGGAAAAACATCTCCCGGCCCGCCCTGGTCCTGGTGCCCCTGGTCTCCTTCCTGGTCTCCCTGATCCTCACGGGCATCCTGCTTTTGGCCTTCGGAGCCGACCCCCTGACCACCTACCGGGCTATGTTCCGGGGAGCCTTCGGGAGCGGCCGGGCCTTTACGGAAACCCTGGTCAAGGCGATCCCCCTCATGCTGACGGGACTTGGAGTGGCCCTGGCCTTCAAGCTGAAGTTCTGGAACATCGGGGCCGAGGGCCAACTGACCCTGGCCGGGGTGGCCGCTTCCTGGGTGGCCATCTTCTGGGGCCGGTGGATGCCCTCGTTCCTGCTCCTTCCCGCGGTCATCCTGGTCGGGTGTCTGGCCGGGGCCGTCTGGGCGGGCATTCCGGCCCTGCTCAAAACCCGGCTGAAAGTGGACGAGACCCTGGTCACCCTGATGCTCAACTACGTCGCGATCCTTTTTTCGGAATACCTCTATTACGGTCCCTGGAGGGACCCGAAGGGCTACGGATTCCCGGGCACCGAACCCTTCCCGGAGGCCGCCTGGATGCCCCGTATCGCGGGACGAGCCCACCTGGGCCTGGTCTTCGGCCTGGTCCTGGCCCTGGTGTTTTGGTTCGTCCTGAACCGAACCCGCTGGGGCTTCGAGATCAAGATCATCGGGGCCAGTCCCCAGGCGGCGAGATACCAGGGGATTTCGGTGGAACGGAACATCGTCCTGGCCATTTTGGTATCCGGGGCCCTCTGCGGCCTGGCGGGGGTGGGCGAGGTGACCGGCATCTCCCGGCGGCTTCAGCAGGGTCTGTCCCTGGGCTACGGATACACGGCCATCATCGTTGCCTGGATGGCCCAGCTCAATCCCCTGGCCGTCCCCTTCGTGGCGGTCCTCATGGCCGCCCTTCTGGTCGGAGGGGACCAGGTACAGATGATGATGGGCCTCCCGGCCTCCATGGGCATCCTGATGCAGGGCATGATCCTATTCCCGCTCCTGGCGGGTTCCCTGTTCACGGAATATAGGGTAAAGCGAACGGTACGGCGCCCGTCGGGCGCCGCGGCCAAGGCCGGGGGAGCGGAATGATGGACCTGATCACCTCGATCCTGACGATCACCCTTCGGGCGGGGACGAGCCTGGTATACGCCACCGTCGGGGAAACCTATACCGAGAGGGCGGGGATCCTGAACCTGGGGCTGGAGGGGATCATGCTCATGGGAGCCGTTACCAGCTTCGCCGTGGTGTACTATACGGGCAGCCTGGCCCTGGCCCTGATCACCGCCCTGGCCGTCGGCGGCCTTCTCTCCCTGATCCATGCCTTCCTGACCGTCACGATGCGGGCCAACCAGGTGGTGAGCGGCCTGGCCATCACCCTCTTCGGTACGGGGTTCGCGAGCTTCCTGGGCCAGCGGCTCGGCCCGGCCTCGAACAACCGTTACTTGGTGGGACTCACCGGGCTCCGCTTCGCCCCGCTCGACGCCGGTGCGCCGGGGCGGATACCCGTGCTGGGGGCGTTCCTGAACCAGGACATCCTCACCTACGGCATCTACCTCCTGATCCCCCTGGCCTGGTTCTATCTCTACCGGACCCGGAACGGACTCTGGCTCCGGGCGATCGGGGAGAACCCCCGCACCGCGGACGCCATGGGCGTGCCGGTCTTCCGGGCCAAGTACCTGTACACGGTCCTGGGAGGCATGCTGACCGCCCTGGGCGGCGCCCATCTCTCCTTGGCCTACACGCCGGGCTGGTCCGAGAACATCACCGGGGGGCGGGGCTGGATCGTCATCGCCCTGGTGATCTTCTCCATGTGGAACCCCGCCCGGGCGATCACGGGAGCCTTGATATTCGGAGGCATCAACGCGGTCCAGTTCCGGCTCCAGGCCTCGGGGACGAACATCCCCGCGGGTTTCCTGAACATGCTGCCCTACATCGCGACCATCGTGGTCCTGGTGGCGATCACCTGGTGGGAGACCTTGAGCAAGCGCGTCGGCGCCCCCGCCTCCCTGGGCACCTCGTATATGCGGGAGGACAAATAGCGCCGAGGGCGTTTCGCGTTCTTGATGGCCTAGAAGCCCGTGCTGCGGGCCTCTACGAAGTTCCGTCCCGGCTCTTCGGTTCATCCGTCGGACGGGAGCCTTTGATTTTTCCCCGTCCGGCGTTATACTG
>JAAYUR010000422.1 GCA_012517645.1 Treponema sp. | reverse complement strand
GGACGGAACCGGAACCCCCTCGTCCGAGGAGTACAAGGGACTTCCGGAAAATCCCTTCAAGCTCGCCAAGGACGAGCGGTTCTCCACCTTCTCCGCGGACGTGGACACCGCCTCGTACTCCAACATCCGCCGCTTCCTCAACGAGGGGCGCCTGCCTCCCCCCGAGGCGGTCCGGATCGAGGAGCTCCTCAACTACTTCGACTACGTCTGGCGGGAACCCGCGGGCGCGGAGCCCATCGCCCTTTCCTCGGAGTCCGCCGCCTCCCCCTGGAGCTCCGGCCGGGTCCTCCTGGCCCTGGGCCTGCGGACCCGGACCGTCTCCGCGGCCAACCTGCCCCCGGCCAACCTGGTCTTCCTGGTGGACACCTCGGGCTCCATGTCCGACCCGGACAAGCTGCCCCTGGTGAAGCGGGCCTTCTCCCTCCTGACGGAGACCCTGCGGCCCCAGGACCGGGTGTCCCTGGTGGCCTACGCCGGATCCGCGGGCCTCGTCCTTCCGCCCACCCCGGGCACGGAGAAAGGCAAAATCCTCGCGGCCCTGGAAGCCCTGGAGTCCGGGGGTTCCACCGCGGGGGGCCAGGGCATCGTCCTGGCCTACGACACGGCCCTGCAGAATTTCCGCAAGGGCGGGAACAACCGGGTGATCCTGGCCACCGACGGGGACTTCAACGTGGGCCTGTCCAGCGAATCCGAGCTGGTGAAGCTGATCGAGTCCTACCGGAACCGGGGCGTCTTCCTCTCGGTCCTGGGCTTCGGCACGGGCAACTACAAGGACGCCAAGATGGAAGCCCTGGCGGACAAGGGCAACGGGAACTTCGCCTACATCGACTCCGTGGAGGAGGCCCGGAAGGTCCTGATCGAGGAGATGGGAGCCACCCTCCTGACCGCGGCCAAGGACGTGAAGCTCCAGGTGGAGTTCGACCCCGCCGTGGTCAAGTCCTGGCGCCTCATCGGCTACGAGAACCGCATCCTCTCCAAGGAAGACTTCACGGACGACAAGAAGGACGCCGGGGAGATGGGGGCGGGCCATCGGGTCACCGCCCTGTACGAGATCGAGCCCGTCTCCCCCTCCCCCGGGGCGGGCCTGGGGATCCTGCGGGTGCGGTACAAGAGGCCCGACCAGGACCAGAGCGCCCAGCTGGACCTGGCCCGGGGGGCAGCCGGGGATTCCGACCGCCGGGCGGAATTTATCTCCCTTGCGGAAAAGGCCTCGGCCCTGAAGTTATCCCGTCCGGGGCTCCCGACGGGAAGAAGACGGCCCGAGCGAAGGGAACCCGATGTGTCGACAACGGGCCGCGCCGGTCTCCGAGGCCGTCCCGTGAGCGGAACCTCGGCAGGCCGGCGGCCGGCCGGCCCGAGCCCCTGAGCCTCCGGGAAGCCCGTGCCCTGGCCCTGGCCGCGGGGGCGGGCTTTCTTCCCTGTTCCCGGCGGGGCCGGAGGGGGTCGCCCGGGCCGTGGAGGCCTTGGGCTTCGTGCAGATCGACACCATTTCCGTGGTCCGCCGCGCCCGGAGAAGACCTTCCAGCGGGAGTTGGCATCCGCCGCCCTCGTCCCCCCAGGCGGATAGGCCTTGCACGAAAAAGACAAGACAGGATCGACAGGATGAGGAGCGGATGAACAGGATAAAGAATTGAAGTAGGGAGGAATCCAATACTCTCTATACTTTTTAAAGTATCTTGTCCACCCTTCCAATATCCTGTTCATCCTGTCTATTCTTCTCATAGTAACCCCAACCGACCTCATCCGGCCGATTTCCGGGTACCGAACCGGGCCGGTCGCCCGCCTAGGAGTTTGTCGGGCTTGCCCACCTAAATAGTAGAAAAATCGCATTTGTGCGATTTTTCTACCTTGCAAACTCCAAAGGAGCCGCATAATCGAGTTTTTTAGCGCCTATCGGCACTAAAAATCTACAAGTCCGACAGGCTCCTAGCCTTTCCGCGAATTTCGGGATACCATCCCCGGCATGCGCGCATCCTCCTCTTCCCGCGACCAGACCCTCGGCCTGGCGGCCTTGGCCGTCTGCGCCCTCCTGTGGAGCCTGGCGGGGCTGTTCATCAAGATCATCGACTGGAATCCCATGGCCATCGCCGGGACCCGCTCGGCCATCGCGGGCCTCTTCCTCCTGGCCTGGATCCGCAAGCCCCGGATCACCTTCTCGTTCCCCCAGCTCGGGGCGGGCCTGTCCAGCGCGGCCACGATGCTGCTATTCGTGTACGCGAACAAGGCCACCACCTCGGCCAACGCCATCCTCCTGCAGTACGGGGCGCCCATCTATACGGCGATCCTGGGGATCTTCCTGCTCAAGGAGAAGCCCCGGCTGGAGCACTTCGCGGCCTTCCTGGCCGTGGCGGCGGGGATGGTCCTATTCTTCCTGGGCGACCTCGGAGGCGGAAGCCTCCTGGGGGACCTGGCGGGGGTGGCCTCGGGGGTGACCTTCGCCATGTACTACGTCTTCCTGCGGATGCAGAAGGACGGTTCCCCCCTGGAGTCCAACCTCCTGGCCCACGGCTTCACCGCGGTGATCGCCCTGACCTGGGCCTGCTTCCTTCCGGCGCCCAAGGTGACCTGGGCCTCCGGGGCGGCGATCGTCACCCTGGGGGTCTTCCAGGTGGGCCTGGCCGCGGTCTTCCTGTCCTTCGGGATCAAGCGGGTCACGGCTATCCAGGGGATCCTGGTGGCCGCCATCGAGCCCATCGCCAACCCCGTCTGGGTCTTCCTGGCCACCGGGGAGGCCCCCGGGCCCAACTCCATCATCGGGGGGGCGATCATCATCGCGGCCGTATTGGCCTCGTCCGTCGTGTCCATGCGGCGGGACGCTTTGGCTGCGGAGCGGGCCCTGACCTCCGGATCCGGCACCCCCATGATGGTGGATTCCGGGAGCCCTTGATCCGTCCGGCTCGGTCACCCCCGCGCGGCCGCCCGGGCTTCGATCCGTTCGACCACCAGGCCCATCCACGGGGAGGCTTCCTTCTTCTGTCCGAAGTCCCAGGCTTTGTAGGGCTGGTAGACGGATTCGGGGACGAAGGCTCCGTCGGGCCGGGCCTTGGATCGGATAACGCCGAGCATGTCCCGGAACCGCGGATCCGGCAAAGCCCTCGAGAACCGGGAAAGGACGTCCGCGACGTGGAGGATGTCGTACCAGAGCCCCGGGGCCTTGAGCTTCCGGAAGTCCGTGCCCATGAAGAACATGTAGGGATGCCGGTCTCCGCTCTTCTCCCAGCAGTCCAGGAGGGCCTCCACCCCCGCGGCCGCCTCGGAGCCCTCCGCCAGGGCCTCGGCCTCGGGATCCCCCGGCGCCTCTTCCCGGAACGAGGCCAGCAATTCCAGCATGATCAGGGTAGCGAAGGGGCAGGGGTCGGTCTTCTTGCCGGGCCCCCGGAAGGAGCCCAGCTCCGGG
>JAAYUR010000045.1 GCA_012517645.1 Treponema sp. | reverse complement strand
GGACGACGGCCGGCACTACCTGACCTTCCTGTTCCACCAGGAGGGGGTCCCGATCCGGGGAAGCCAGGAACTGGTGCTCTACCTTCCCGCGGACTACCTCCGCATGGACCTGCCCGCGGGCGGATCCGTTGACGCGGCCGGTTCCGAGGCGTACAACGAGGCCCCCGCATCCCGCCCGTGGGTCGGACCCCGGGAGTACTGGGGCGCCCGTCCCTGGGCGGCCCTTCCGGTCTTCGGCGCCCTCGCGGCCCTGGCCCTGGTTTTATACGGGCGCCGCCTTTCTGCCTATCAACGGGCCGCCGCCGTCCTGGAGGGCATCGCCTGGGCCGGAGACGCCTGGACGCCTCCCCGCCTTCAGGAAGGGTCGTACCAGGTCCCCGGAAAGGTGGCGGAGGACCTCCACCCCGTGGAGGCCGCCCTGCTCCTGGAGCTGCCCCTGGCCAGCGTGGCGTCCATCATGCTGGAGGGTCTCAAAGCCCAGGGGATCATCGAGATCCTGGATCCCGATCCGCTGAGGATCCGCATTCTTTCCTCCCGCAAGGCCGAGAGCGAGTATGAGGAGTTATTCCTGGCAGCCTTCGACCCCGAGGGCTACGTCCTGTCGGGCCTGATGGCGGACTTCTTCGAGGACGCGATCAAGCGCCTCCAGGAGAAAATCTGGGACTGCGACCTGGAGGCGACCCGGGCCTACTACCGGGAGCGCCTGGCCCGGGCCGGAAGGGAGGAGACCGAGGCGGAGACCGGCCGCGCCGCCGCGCGCCCCGGCTACGACCCCTATTGGCACGGATACTGGATGGTCCACTCCCGACCGGACCATTACCGGTCCCTGCGACTGCCCGCGGACCTCGGGACGGGCTATGCGGACTTCATGCGGAGCTCCTCCTGCTTCTCCGGTTGTTTCTCCCCACCCGACGTGGGCACCGTGTCCGCATGCCACTCGGCCTGCCACAACGCTTGCCACGACGCTTGCCACAGCGCCTGCCACAGCGCCTGCCATTCCGCGTGCCATTCGGCCTGCCATTCCGCCTGCGTGTCCGGGGGCGGCCACTGATGCGTTCCGAAGGGACCGCGACAAGCTTCTCGCCGCTAGGCTGGATCGCCCCCTTCTGGCGGCAGGTTCGGTCCCGCTTGCTCCTGCGCACCGAGGACGACGTCCTTATCCTGCCCCCGAACCGGGTCTACAAGCTCAACTCCACCGCCAAGGCGCTGCTCCTATTCCTGGAGGCCGGAGGCCGCCTGGCCGAGTTCCCGGGCTTGGACGAGAAAAAGGCCCGGGATACGGACGCCTTCTTCCGATCCCTGGAGGCGGCCCTCTCGGGCCGCAGGCCCGACGCGGATCGGGTGGCCTATGACTTCACCTTCACCCGCCTGCCGGTCCTGGCGGAGCTGGCGGTCACGTACCGCTGCAACAACCGCTGCCGCTTCTGCTACGCGGGCTGTTCCGCCGGCACGGCATGCCGCCGGCCCGGATCCGCGGTCCCCGGAGCGACCCCGGAACCCGGGACGGGCACCGACGGCCCGGCGACCCTGCCCGGCCGATCCGAAGTGGAGGACCTACCCGCCCGGGACCTGGAAAGGATCATCCGGATCTTCAGGGAGGAGGCGAAGGTCCCCTTCTTCTCCTTCACCGGCGGGGAGCCCCTTTTGCGGGAAGACCTGCCACGGCTGGTTAGGTTCGCCGAACGGCTCGGACTGCGGACGAACCTGGTGACCAACGGCACCCTGGCGACCCCGTCCCGGGCCCGGGCCCTTTTCCGGGCGGGTCTGCGTACCGCACAGGTCAGTTTGGAGGCCCCGGAGCCGGGGATCCACGACTACCTGTGCGGGGTCCCGGGAGCCTGGGAGCGGAGCCTTGCGGGTATCCGGGCCCTCCGGCGGGCGGGGATCTCGGTGCAGACGAATACCACGGCCACCCGGGCCAACCTGGACGCCCTGGAGGGGATGCCCGCCCTGGCCGCGTCCCTGGGGGTGGACCGGATGTCCATGAACCTGTTCATCCCGACGTCCCGCAGCCCCGAGGCGGCCGCCCTGTTCGTTTCTTACCGGGAAATCGGCCCCGTGGTCGACCGGGTCCGGAAGCGCGCCCGGGAGGCGGGGGTGGATTTCCTCTGGTACTCCCCGACGCCGATGTGCCTCTACAACCCCCTGGCCCGGGGACTGGGGAACAAGAACTGCGCCGCCTGCGACGGCCTTCTTTCCGTGAATCCCCGGGGGGACGTCCTGCCCTGTTCCTCCTGGGACGAGGGGCTTGGAAACCTCCTGACCGACGGCTTTTCGAAGGTCTGGTTCGGGGAGAGGGCGACGTCCCTAAAGAACAAGGAATACGCCCCGGCGGAGTGCAGATCCTGTCCGGCCTTCGCCGCCTGCCAGGCGGCTTGCCCCCTGTACTGGTCCTACGCGGGGTACGGGGAGATACAGGCGGCCGGGCCCGCCTTCCGGGAGCGCAGCGCGCGCCCAGCCCCGTCCATGGAAGCGAAACCCGCCGAGCCGGGTTCAACCGACGGACCGGCGCGAGGAGGAGACGATGAGCGACCTTTCCCTTAAGCCTACGGTCACCGCGGGATTCCGATTTTTCCGGATGGGTCCGGCGGCGCGACTCATCCTGTCCGGGGCCCTCTTCGTCCTGGGGGCCGTGGCGCAGGTGTGGATCGGCGTCGTTCCGGGAACCCTGGTCGTCCTGGCGGGCTGGATCCCCCTGGGGCTCCGGAAGGTGACGAACAAGCCCAAGGACCAGGGCCTGGAGAAATGGAAGCCCGTAAGCGCCGCGGAGGTGGACCGACTCTTGGATGCCTTCGCCCGGGCCGGAAAGCTCCGCCGGGCCTCCGGGGGCCGTTCCGCCCTCCGCGTCCTGGCGGGAGTCCTGCTCATGATCTCGGTGCCCGTCTCCTTCGGGATCTCCGGGGGGGCCGGCCTCGTGGCCCTGGACGCCCTGCTGTTCCTCTTCCCGGCTCTCTTTTTCGGGAAGGTCAAGGTCTTCACCCCGGGCCTCATCGCCCAGAAGCTCCTGGGCTTCGAGGCCATCCGCTCCGAACCCCTGCCCGAGGACTGGGTCCTGACCCCCTACATCCGCTTCGACGAGGACGAGGAGGGGCAGGACGTGCCCGAGGACCTGCGCTTCCTCCTGGAGCCCCGGAAGAAGTCCGGGGATCTCGTGGGCGTCCAGTTCCAGACCGCCATCAACAAGGGCCCCAACGGGCCGGTCCCCTACATGTACGCCGTGGTCCTGACCCGGGGCCGCAAGGGACCCGTCTACGATTCCCTCCGGGGTTTCTCCGCCCGGGGCTACGAGGTGGAGCGGGGAGGTGACGACGAGTACGGGACCGTGGTGATCCGGCAGTCCACCGGGGGCGGGGGCTACCATACCAAGCCGGACCAGTGCCGAAAGCTCTTCCGGCTGGCCGTCTCGACCGTGGCGCGAGGATAGGACATTTCTGGACTCACCACGGAGGACACGGTGGACACGGAGAGTGTAGGATGACAACCCGGGGCAATCGGTATTGCTAACTCGGTATACTGAGGCTTTTTCAAAACCCAGGGAGTATTGAAAAAGCTACCTTGAAATCCGCGATTGGGCGCAGCGGTTGCAACGCAACCGCTGCGGGCAATCGCAAAGCCAATTTCAAAAGTGACCG
>JAAYUR010000158.1 GCA_012517645.1 Treponema sp. | reverse complement strand
GGCCCGAGGATCGAGGGAGGGCTTGCAAGGATGTTCCGCCAACGGGCCTTCCTGAGCCGGACTCGGCTTTCGGAATCCCAACGGAGGATCTGGAGGAAGGAGTATCCCACGCCCCTGAAAAACAGGCCGGAGTACCTTCCGGCGTATGCCTGTGCTTGATCAGGCGAGGATTGCATATCCTGCCTTGGTACAAGCTTCGTAACACTAACGAACGTTAATCTTCCCGGACCAGACCCTGCTTTTTAAGCTCATCGAAGAGGACGTCCAAGAAGACCAAGCGGGAGCGTATGCCGTCCTTCTCGCCGGTTCTCTCCTCCCAAGCGCGGTCCACGGCCTCTTCCAGGTCTTTCCGCAGGGGTCTGGGATCCCGGAGGGGATCCAGGGCTTTCGCCAGGGAACAGGAGGGGGAATGGCTTCCGAAGCCTCCGCAGGCAGGGCAGGCCCCCCGATCCCCGGGCCCCGCCGCGGAGGACGGGTCGGGCGGGGGTGCTACCGGGGCGTCGGGTTCCGCGTACAGGCTGTAGGCGGGGGCGGAAAACTCCAGGGACTTGAGCTGGCGCCAGGCGTCCTGGAGGGCCGAGCGCGTGCGCGCCAGTTCCTCGGAGGCGACGATAAACGCGGTTCGGTATTCCTCGGTGCGGGCGTTCGCTCTCCGGAGAGCGTCGCTGGCCATGTCGGGAAGGTTCCGGGACTCGTCCAGGATCGAGCGCAGGCGGCGAACCTCCTCAACCAGCTGTTCCCGCTTCATGGCCTGCAATCGGCTCTCCGAATCGTCGTTCCTCGACATGATGGGCTAGTATAGCGGAGACCTTGGGTGCTGTCATCCTCGGCTCCTCCGCGCCAAAAACCTGAGGCTTTTTTAAAACTCCCTGAGTATTGAAAAAGCCTCACCTATACAAACATTAAGCTCCCCTTGCCCCGTCGACCGGGCTTGGGTATGCTCTAGCCATCATGGACAAGCTGATCATCAAAGGCGCGCGTGAACACAACCTGAAGAACATAGACCTGGAAATTCCCCGGGACAAGCTGGTCGTCATCTCCGGGCTGTCGGGCTCCGGCAAGAGCTCCCTGGCCTTCGACACGATCTTCGCGGAGGGGCAACGGAGATATGTCGAGTCCCTGTCCGCCTACGCCCGTCAGTTCCTGGGGCGCATGGACAAGCCCGACGTGGACTACATCGAGGGCCTTTCCCCGGCCATCTCGATCGAGCAGAAGAGCACCCACCGGAACCCTCGTTCCACGGTGGGAACGGTCACGGAGATCTACGACTATTACCGCCTCCTCTATGCCCGGATCGGGATCCCCCACTGCCCCCAGTGCGGCCGGGAGATCAGGGAGCAGGGGATCGACCAGATCCTGGACACGATCCTTTCCTGGCCCAAGGGCTCCAAGCTCCAGATCCTGGCCCCCGTGGTCCGGGGCAAGAAGGGGGAGCACCAGAAGATCCTCGAGGACGCCCGAAAGCAGGGCTTCGTACGTGCAAGGGTGAACGGCGAGATCGTCTCCCTGGAGGACGAGATCACCCTGGAGAAGCAGAAGAAACACACCATCGAGATCATAGTGGACCGGGTCAAGCTCAACGAGGATTCCCGTAAGCGCCTGTCCGAGAGTGTGGAGACGGCTCTCCAGATCGCGGAAGACACGGTTGTCGTGATCCGGGACTCCGGCCAGGGGGATGCGGAGGAGTTCTTCAGCCGCAGGGGGGCCTGCCCGGAATGCGGGATCAGCCTGCCCGAGCTGGAACCGCGGCTCTTCTCCTTCAACAACCCCCACGGCGCCTGTCCTTCCTGTACGGGACTGGGGATGAACCTGGAGTTCGACCCGAGCCTGGTCATACCGGATCCGGACGTATCCTTCGAGGAGGGCGGCTGCATCCCCTACAACCCCGACGCCGCCTGGAACCGAAGCCGCTTCGAGGCCCTGGCCAAGCATTTCAAATTCTCCCTGAGCACCCCCTTCAGCCGTCTCCCCAGGAACGTGATGAACGCCATTCTGTACGGTACCGACGACGCGGTCCGAATCCGGTATGAAAACCGGGAGGGCACCGGCCATTTCGAGTACGAGAGCCGGTTCCCCGGCATCCTGGCGGATCTCAAGCGACGGTACATGGAGACCACCAGCGACGGAATCAAGCAGTGGCTGGAGCGCTTCATGACCGAAAAGCCCTGCGAGGCCTGCGGAGGCCGCCGCCTCCGGCCCGAAGCCCTGGCGGTCACGGTGGGTGGAGTGAACGTGCACGATTTATCCGCGAGGAGCGTGGAGGCGACCCTGGATTTCTTCTCCAAGGTCGAACTCACGGATACCCAGCGGCAGATCGCCAAGCAGATCCTGAAGGAGATCACTGCCCGCCTGACCTTCATG
>JAAYUR010000001.1 GCA_012517645.1 Treponema sp. | reverse complement strand
GAGTTCGACCTGATCGTCACCTCGAACCCCGCCCTGCCGGAGCTCTGCGCCAAGGTCGCGGAGTCCTATCCCTCGATGAGGTTTTTCGTGGCCGACTCCTACCTGAAGGGGAATCCTGCGATCCACACGGTTCTGTACAACCAGCTGGAGCAGGGGTACATCGTCGGATACCTGGCGGGCCTGGTCACGACGTCCTCCCTTCCCTGGGCGAACCGGGCCAAGAAGGCGGGTATGATCATAGCCCAGACGTATCCGACCCTGGACAAGCTGATCCGACCCGGGTTCGAGGCGGGGCTCAAGGCCGTGGATCCGGAGATCGGCCTGGAAGTCCGGGTGGTCGGAAACTGGTACGACGCGAACCGAAGCGCGGAGCTCGCCGCCTCGCTGATCGACGGAGGCGTGGACGTGATCCTTCCCATCGCGGGGGGCGCCGGTCAGGGAGTCCTGTCCGCCTCGAAGGAGAAGGGGACGTACGCGGTATGGTTCGAGGGCAAGGGCTACGGCCTGGCTCCGGGAACCATCCTGGGCTGTGCGGTCCTGGACCAGGAGAGGCTCGTGCGGGAGCGCGTGGGAGCCCTGCTCTCCGGGGACAGGACGCTCTTCGGCCGGGCCGATGTCGTCGGCGCGGCGGACGGGTACATCGGCTTCGACGCGGACGGAGACGCCTACCGATCCCTCCCCGCGGACCTGAGGTCCCGCTTCGAGCAGGCCCTGGCTAACCTGCGGGCGGGTTCCCCCTCCTTCCGCATCGACAGCCTATAGACGATGGATCCGGTCCCCGTCCTCGAAGCCCGGGACATCTCGAAATCCTTCGCTTCCACGGGCACCATAGCCCTGTCCGGAGTCCGTCTGAGCCTTCGAACCGGGGAGATCCATGCCGTCGTGGGGGAGAACGGGGCAGGCAAGAGTACCCTGGCCCGAATCCTTTCGGGGATGGAAAGGCCGGACACGGGAAAACTCTTCCTGCGGGGCCGGGAGGTCCGCTTCCTGAGGCCCCGGGACGCGGAGAGGCACGGGATCGGGCTGGTCCCCCAGCAATCCCTTCTGGCTCCGGGCCTGTCGGTCGCGGAGAACCTCATCCTGGGGCACGAGCCCCGGACGCTGGGAATCTTCCTGGACCGCCGCAGGGCCTACTATGAGACCGCCCTGGCCTCCGCGAGCTTCTCCTTTCCCCTGGATCCCGGATCCCGGATCTCCAGTCTATCCCCGCCGGAACGCAGGGAAGCGGAAATCCTGCGCGCCCTGGCCCGGGGCGGCAAGGTCCTGATCCTGGACGAGCCGACCAGCATCCTGACGGAGTCCGAGGCCCGGAACCTCTTCTCCCTGCTCAGGAAGCTGCGGGACGCGGGAGCCGCGATCCTCCTGATCAGCCACCGGGTTCGGGAGGTCCTCTCCGCGGCGGATCGAATCACCATCCTGCGGAACGGCTCCCTGGTCGGAACGATCCTGCCCGGGGACACGGACGAGTGCGACCTCGCCTTGAGGATGGCGAGCTCCTCGTCGTGCTTCACCGCGGACGGGCCCTCCGGAGGGTCCGGCCAGGCGGTCTTCCGGTTCCGCGGGGTGAGCCTCCGGGACTCCGAGCGGGTTACCCTTCGGGACCTGGAATTCGAGGTGCGCAGGGGGGAGATCTACGGGGTCGCGGCCTTGGCCGGCAACGGCCTGGGCGCCCTGGAAGACCTGGCCTGCGGAGAACGGAAGTGCGATGCGGGTTCCGTGGAACTCCTGGGGAAACCCCTGTGGGATTGGCCCCGGGACGTGCTCCGAGCCTCGGTCCTGGCCTACCTGCCGACGGACCGGGACGGCAAGGGGCTCTGTCTTGGCGCCACGGTCCTGGAAAACCTCGCGGCCCGGGGAGCTAGCCGCGCGGATTGGAGCCGATCCGGAAGGGCGAGCCAGCGCGCCGCCGCCGCCCGGCTTCTCGAGGAAGCCGGGGTCCGGGTCCGGCTGGATTCCCCGATCGACGTCCTTTCCGGCGGAAACCGCCAGCGGGTCCTGAGCGCCCGCGAGCTCGGGCCCTTCGCCCCGGCGGTGCTCGCGGCCAATCCGACCCAGGGCCTGGATCCCCGTGCCCAGGAGGAAACCTGGAACCGGCTTCGATCCCGGGCCCGGGAGGGAGCGGGAATCTTGCTGCTGACTTCCAGCGTGGACGAACTCTTCTCCGTAGCCGACCGGGTGGCGGTCCTGTACCGGGGGCGGCTTACGGAGCTGGGGATCCGAAGCGGCTCGGTGACCGCGGATGCCGTAACCCGCCTTCTTACGGGGGCCGCTTCATGAAGTCCGACGTGCCGGAGCATAGTATGCGGTTGACCGGTTCGAGCGCGCCCTTCGCCCTGGCCGCGGCCCTGGCCGCCGCCGCGCTCTTTATCCTGGCCGCCGCGGAGGATCCCGGAGCCGCCTTCGCCGCCTTCTTTCTTTCCCCCTTTCGGCCCACCGTCCTGGCCAACCTGATCGAGCAGGCCGCGGCGCCCTGCATCTGTGCCCTGGGAACCGCCCTGGTCTTCCGATCCGGCGACTTCAACCTGGGAGGCGAGGGGCAGGCGTACGCGGGAGCTGCCCTGTCCGTACTGGCCCTCCTGGCCGTCCCCGCCTTGCCCGGGCCGGTCGGACTCGCGGCCGGTTTGGCCGTGGGCGCCGCGGCGGGCGCCCTCGTCGCATTTCCCTCCGCGCTGAGCCGCAGGAACGCCGGGGCGGATGTGCTTCTGTCCACCTTTTTGGTATCCCAGGCGGTCGTACTTGTCTTGGATTGGGCCATAGCGGGACCCTTCCGGGACGCCTCCAGCAATCTTATCGCCACCCCCGTCGTGGCCGAGGCGTATCGACTGCCCCGGATGCTCCCGCCGTCCTGGTTGAGCTTCGCCCCTCTCTTGGCCGCGGCAGGAGCTTTCTGCATGGATCGCTTTATGCGGACATCCCGGAGGGGCTTGGAACTGTCCCTGTACGGCCGGAATCCCAGGTTCGCCCGGACCATGGGCTTCCGGGTCGAGGCCTACGCCTTCTGGCCCCTCCTGGTTTCCGGGGCCTTGAACGGCATCGCGGGGGCCTTGCTGGCCCTGGGCGCCAACGGAAGGGCTGTCCGGGGAATGACCGGGGGCATCGGCTGGAACGGGATATCCATAGCCCTCCTTGCGGGCAACGATCCACGCTGGATCCTGCCCGCGGCCCTCTTCTTTTCCTGGCTGGAGACGGGATCCCGGCAGGCTTCCATCCTTGCTGGCATTCCCGCGGACGTGGGGACCCTGGCCAAGGCCCTGGTTCTGCTGGTTGCCACGGCCCGCTTCCTGGGCGGGCGGGGACGGGAGGTCCGGTCATGATACCGATGGACACTCTGGTCGCGGACTCCCTGGCCATCGCGCTGCCCATTCTCCTCGCCGCCCTGGGCGGACTCTTTACCGAGGCCGCCGGGGTCCTGAACGTCGCGCTGGAGGGGCTGATCGTCGCGGGCGCCTTTTCGTTCGCCGTAGCCGCGGAGGCCACAGGCAGTTCGGCCCTGGGGATAGCCGCGGCCCTGGCTTGTGCCGCCGGCCTTGCCCTCCTGGTCGCGGCCGCTGCGGACCGCCTGGCGGCGAACCCCTTCGTGGCCGCCCTGGCCGTGAACCTCCTCGTGGCCGGAGTCGTCGGGATAGTCTCCGAACAGGTGTTCGGCACCAAGGGGGTCGTTCCGCTGGCCGGCATTCTTTCCCCTAGGACGGACCTGGGAATCCTTTCGCGCCTTCCCTTCCTGGGGACGGTCCTGTTCCGTCAGAGGGGGTTTTCCTACCTGCTGGCCGGGGCCTGCGCGGCCGCGGTCGTACTCTATTCCTACACCCCCTTCGGACTCCGGGTCCAGGCTCTGGGAATGAAGGAAGGGTCCCTCCGGATCGCCGGCGTGGATCCCCGGGCGGTTCGATACGGCGCCTATGCCGTGTCCGGCGCCGCCTGCGCCCTCGCCGGGGTGGCCCTGGCGAGATCCGTTGGCGCCTGGGTCCCGAACATCGCCGCGGGACGGGGTTGGATAGCCCTGGTGGTGGTCTACCTCGGCCGCAAGCGGCCCTCCGGACTCTTGTTTGCGGCCCTCGGGTTCGGCGTCCTCTTCGCCTTGTCCAACTCGGCCCAGTCCGTGCTTTCCCT
>JAAYUR010000428.1 GCA_012517645.1 Treponema sp. | reverse complement strand
TGGATGCGGGGATCGCGATGCGGCACTTCGAGGCGGCCGCCCGAGCCCTTGGATTGCCGGGAGGATGGTCGCGGGGGGATGACTCGATCACCGGTCCGAAGGCCTCTTTCAAATACATATCCACATGGAAATGAACGGGCCCTGGAACCATAGATCCAACAGGATCAACAAGATAGGACACGATTGACAAGATGGGGAATCGAGGACGGCATTCTTTCCGATTCCCTCTTGTTCATCTTTCTTCATCTTGTCCATCTTCTTTGATCGATGGTTCCAAGTCCGACGCCGGACCGCATTGATTCGGAGGCCGTCCTGCTCCATACTGTATCCAGGACACCCCGGATGATCGACGCGATCGGCAAAGCGGTACGGACGAGATTCGACTCCTTCCTCTACGGCCTGGGTTTCTTCGTGAAGGTGCTCCGGGAGACCGCCCGGTTCTTTCGAAAAAGCCAGGTGGGCTACAAGGTCCTGGTGATGCAGATCCTCTTCACGGGCTTCGAAGCCCTCCGGATCAACGCGGTCATGTCCCTGGGCATCGGGGCTGCGATCATCGTGATCGGGACCTCCCTGTTGCCCCAGTTCGGCCAGAGCCAGCTTCTCTATACCATCCTGATCATCGTGATCACCCGGGAACTCGGCCCCCTCCTCACGGCCTTCGTGGTGATCGCCCGGTCCGGCACCGCGATAGCGACGGAGCTGGGAACCATGGTGGTGAACCACGAGATCGAGGCGTACCTTTCCGTGGGGGTGAACCCGATCTCCTTCCTGGTGGTTCCACGGTTCCTGGGGATGGTGGTGTCCCTGATCGTGCTGACGATCTATTTCAACATTTTCGGGCTTCTGGGGTCCTTCCTGGTCGTCCAGGTGGTGCGTCCCGTGGGGTTTCAGGAGTATTTCCAAAACCTCCTGACGACCCTGACCGTGACGGACATTCTTTCGGGCCTGGGCAAGGCCGTGGTCTTCGGGACGATCATCTCTCTGGTCGCCTCCTTCCAAGGCTTCTCCGTCAACCGGGCTTCCACGGAAATCCCCGTCGCCGGGATTCGGGCCGTGAGCCAGAGCTTCATGCTCTGCATCCTCGCGGACGTGGTCATAACCCTGATGCAGTACGCGTGAGGCTCGGATGGGCCAGGAAGCGTCGAACCCGGTCATAGAGCTCCGCTCCGTAACCACGGTATCCGGAGGTTTCGAGATCCTGAGGGACGTCTCCGTCGCCTTCACGGAGGGGGTGACCACCGCGGTCCTGGGCTCCGCGGGGAGCGGCAAGAGCGCCCTGCTCAAGACCGCCGCGGGGCTTGTGGTTCCCGATTCCGGGGCGGTACTCTTCCGGGGAAGCTCCCTGGCCTCCTTCTCGGAGGACGAGGAGCGGTACTTCCGGAGCCGCACCTCCTTCGTGTTCCAGGATGCGGCCCTTTGGGCGAACCAGACGATCTTCTTCAACATCGCCCTTCCCCTCCGGATCCATAAGCCCTGGATGGGCGAGAGCGAGGTCGCCGAGCGTGTCCGCACGACGGCCGAGCGCCTGGGCTACGTCGAGGGTCTGGCCTTCCGTCCGGCGGACCTGTCCGCGGGGGAGCAGAAGCTGATTTCCATCGCCCGGGCCTTGGTCCTGGATCCCGAGCTGGTCTTCCTGGACGAACCCGCCTCGGGCTTGGACGAGGACGCCAAGGAGAGGGTCCAGGAGGTGCTGGATTCCCTGCGGGACGCGGGGAAGTCCATCCTCCTGGTGACCAACGACATGGGCTGGGTGCACCGGATCGCCGACCGGCTCGTCATCGTGCGGGACGGCCGGCTTGCCGCCGCGGGTCCCTACGACGAGGTCGTCGCAAGCGAGGTTCCCGAGACGGCGGGTCTGGTCGCGAGGCTCCGCGCCCGGGGGGCCCGGGGGATGCGCTCCCGAGGCGCCGAGGAATCCGCGGGCACCGTGGTTCTGTCCGATCCGGAGCCTCCCGAGACCGGGAAGTCCGCCGGCGGCGCGGCGGAGGGGGAGAGGGGTACATGAAGTTCCGCATCAAGCACGCAGACCGCATCGTGGGTCTCTTCGTCCTGGCGGCCCTGGGGCTCCTCTGCGCTATCGTGATCCTGTTGGGGGCCAACCAGCGCTGGTTCGCCAAGAACTACGAGTTCAAGTCCCGGTTCTCCTCCGGCACGGGCATACCCCCGGGAACGCCCATTCTCATGCGGGGCTTCCAGATCGGCAAGATCAAGAAGATCACCCTTACCCAGGAAAACCAGGTGGACGTGGTCTTCGATATCTACGACACCTACTATCCCAAGGTCCGCCAGCATTCCCTCCTGGAACTTTCGGTATCCCCCATCGGCCTGGGGAGCCAGCTCCTTTTCCATCCCGGCAGGGGGGAGGAGGTGCTCACGGAGGGCTCCTACATACCCTCCGCGGATTCCCCGGAAGGCCAGGCGGTCATCGAACAGGACCTGGCGGAGATCCCTCCCCGGGACGACACCATCTCCCGCCTGATCGCGGGCTTGAACCCGCTTCTGGAGAACGCCAGCCGCACCCTGGTCACCGTGAACCGCACCCTTACGGAGGTGAACCGCGCCCTGGCGGGACAGAGCTCCGGGCCCCTGGGATCCATCGTCGGGGACGTGACCAAGGCCGCCGCGGAGCTCCCCCGGGCGGTCGAGGGGGCCTCGAACCTGATCGAGGATGTGGAGGGCCGGACGGGCGCACTGCTCACGGAGCTCCAGGGCATCCTGGAGTCCGTGAACGCCGTGTCCGCCAGCCTGGCCCGGGCCGCCAAGGAGATGGAGGATCCCACGGGTCTGGTGCCCAAGCTTCTGGATCCCAAGGGTTCCCTCAAGACCTTCCTGGACGACAACAACGCCCTGTACAACAAGGTTCTGGGCATGATGGGGGACGTGGAGCGCAGCGTCAAGAGTCTGCGGGAGATCATGGGCTCCCTGAGCTCCGAGATGCCCAAGATCGCGTCCCTGCTGGAGGAGGGCAAGACCACCCTGCAGAAGACCCAGGACGTCCTGGAAGGCCTGAAGAACAACCCCTTGCTCCGCAAGGGTATCCCGGAGCGCCAAGAGCAGCAGTCGCTCTACCGCAGCATGCGGGAGGGGGATTTCCAATGAGCGGGATCCTTGCCTCGATCGAGCGTCGGGCCCCCCGCGGGGGCTCTTCGGCCGCCGTATGGTTCCTGGTCCCGGCGGCCTTCGCCGCGGCCGCCCTTTCGGCCTGTTCCACGGCGCCCAAGCCCGTGGCGGAGGTCGTGACCCGAAAAAACCAGGCCGCCGAGTATTCCAAGCTCGGGGACGGCTTCCTGGCCAAGCGGGACTACGCCTCGGCCCTGCGCTTCTACGAGGAGTCCTTGAGGGAGAATCGGGCGGTGGACAACACGGAGGGCGTCGTCCTCTCGATGAACTCCATCGGCCGGGTCTACCTGGCCGCGGGCCGAGGGGACGACGCGGAGGCGACCTTCCGGGAAGCCCTGGATTACGCCGGCCCCCTGAGGAATCCCTCCTTCCGGGCCCTTTCCCTGGCAAACCTGGGGGAAGCGCTCTATGCCCGAGGAGACGGGGCCGCGGCGATGGAGGCCTTCCAGGAAGCCCTGCCCCTTGCCGCCCGGGACGAACGGACCCTGGCGGTCCTCCTCCACGATCGCGCCGTGGTGTACCGGGACCGGGGAGAGTGGGATGCCGCGGAG
>JAAYUR010000009.1 GCA_012517645.1 Treponema sp. | reverse complement strand
GATCGTGTCCCGGGAATTGGAAGGGCCGCGCGGTCGCGCGGCCCTTCTTTTGTTTTGCATGCGGATCCTGTCGAACTCAGTCCCGGAACAGCTCCGCTATGTCCTTAGCGTAGAGCTCGTTGATCACGTGGCGCTTGATCTCCTGCTTGGCGGACAGCTCACGTCCCACCTCGAAGGGGGTCGGCAGGAGCTTGAACCGGAAGATCCGCTCGAAGTTCTTGAAGCCGTTCTTCGGGGAGATGAGCTCCTTCACTTCGTAGTCCAGGAGCTCCTGGACCTCCGGCTGCTGGAGCAGGGTCTCGTAATCCACGATGTAGACGTGGTTGTCCTTGGCCCAGGCGTTGATGGCGTCCGCGTCCGGGACGATCAGGGCCGCCAGGAACTTCTTGTCCTGTCCCAGGACGATGGTCTGCTTGATGTACTCGCTCTCGCAGAGTTTCTGCTCGATGGGCAACGGCTCGATGTTCTCCCCGCCCAGAAGGACGATGGTGTCCTTGGCCCGGCCGGTGATCTTGATCTCCCCGTTCCGGGTGAGCATCCCCAGGTCCCCGGTGTCCAGCCATCCGTCCGCGGACAGGACCTTCTCCGTCAGGTCCGGACGCTTGTAGTAGCCCTTCATCACCTGGGGACCCTTCACCAGGATGAGACCCTTCTGCCCGGCGGGAAGGACCACCCCGTTTTCCCCGACGATCTTGATCTCCGTGCCCTTGAGGGCGGGGCCCACGGTGCCCAGGACGGGTTTTTTCTGGGGGCGCACGCCCAGGACCGGGGCGGTCTCCGTGAGGCCGTAGCCTTCCAGGATGAGGATCCCCAGGGCGCCGAAGAACTGGTCCACCGCCGAGGGCAGGGCGCCCCCTCCCGAGATGCCCGCTATGAAATTCCCTCCCAGCTTCTGCTTGATCTTTTTGAAGACTAGAAGGCCTCCCAATGCGTTGAGGGGCCAGAGCAGGATCAGGGGGATGATCGGAAGGATCCGGTCCAGGATGGGCACCCGGTTCCCGAAGTCCGGAAGCAGTCCCAGGAACTGGCTTCGGAAGTGGGAGTAGGCGGAGCCCACGGCCACGAAGAAGTGGAAGAGGGCCGCCTTGATTCCCCCGGTTTGCCGGATGTTGCGGTAGATCCCGTCCTTGACGGACTCCCAGATCCGGGGCACCGAGGCCATCCACTGGGGTTTGATCGTTTGGAGATCCGCCAGCATGATCGCGCCGATGGGCTTGGAGTAGGCGACGCCGGCGCCTGCGGCCAGGATCATGTACTGGGCGATGCGCTCGAAGGAATGCCAGATCGGCAAGACCGATAGGAAGATATGCCCGGGTTTGATGTCGATGATGGTCAGGATGTAGTCCGTCTGGTACAGGAAGTTGCCGTGGGTCAGCATGACACCCTTGGGCTCCCCGGTGGTGCCGGAGGTATAGATCAAGGTAGCCACGTCATCCCGCTTTCCCGCCGCCGCTTCCTTCTCGTAGCGCCCCGGGCGTTGGGCCCGCAGGTTTCTGCCTTCTTCCATGACCTGGGCGAAGGCGCGGACCTCGAGCTTAGCCTTCTTGGCCGCCGATACGAGCTCCTCGGGCACGGATTCGTAGACGATGACCTTCTCCAAAAGGGGTATCTGGCCCTTGAGGTCGATCAACCGCTGCAGCTGCTTTTCGTTCTCCGCTATCGTGAGTCTGCACTCGCTCCAGGACAGGATATGTCGAACCTCCTGGTCCGTGGCGTCGCAGCCCCGGGGCACGTCCGCGGCCCCCAACCCCAACAGAGCGAGATCCGTGATCAGCCACTCCTTGCGGTTGTCGGAGATCAGTCCTACCCGGTCGCCGCGCTTGACCCCGGCTTCCGTAAGGGCTTCCGCGAAGGCCGCGACCTCCTCCAGGAGCTGCCGGTAGGTGGTGGGCTTGAATTCGTTGCCGCCGTTCTTGCTGTACTGGGCGTTAAGGTCGGGGTAATCGCGGACTTTTTCCAGGAAAAGCTGGGCAAGGGTCTCGGCCATCTGGTCTTCCCCCTTCGGGACTAAGGATGGATTACATAATAACGAATAATGTAAAAGTGAGCAAGGAAAAAGCAGTTGACAGTGGACGGGGG
>JAAYUR010000503.1 GCA_012517645.1 Treponema sp. | reverse complement strand
ATGCCCGCTTCCTGAAGACACTTGGAAACCCGCAGGGACATATCGGCCAAGACGGCTTGGTACACGGGAAGGAGCCGTTCGTACTGTTCCTCAAGCTCCGCGCGGTTCAGGGAGTCGAGCTCGTTCATCGTTCCTATGATACCCTGAGAGGCAGGAAAAGGCAAAAGAAAAGGGCCGCCCTCAAGCGGCCCTTTTTCGATTTCGGCTCCCCTTACTTGGAGGGGGTGAAATCGGACTTCTGCTCCTGCTTAAGGCTCTCGATGTAGCGCAGGACCTGGGAGTTCCCGAAGCGCTGGCTCTCGATCCTCTTGCGCTCGGCTTCCTTCACGCCCACGATGCCCCATACGGCCTCATCGTCGATGTCCGTGACGGGGTCCAGGACAGCCTTGTCGTAGAGGATCTTTACATCCTTGATGTAGGTTACGAAGTCTCCGCCCTCATGGGCCGCGTCGCGGCTGATGAGGATCCCGCCGAGCTTCACGAAGGGGCTGGTCTTCGGGTAGAGCGGGTAGATCCGGAGCTCCCGGTTGCGGACGTCCCGGATGTACTGGGGGTTATCCCAGCGCAGTTCCCGCCAGCCGTCGAAGTTGAGGTATCCCATGAAGATGACCTTCTCGTTGGCGTCCTGGTCCTTGAGGATCAGGGATAGGCCGTGCGGGAAGTTGAGTCCCTTTACGGTGACGGCCACGGACTTGATGACTCCGACGTTCTTCACGACGCCCAGGGCGGTCTGGACCTTGGTCTCGGCGTTGTAGGTGCCCTCGAAGCGGGTCAGCCGAGCGTTCGCAGGATCGTCGCCGCCCGCGGCTTTCGGGGTGATGGTCCCGTCGTCCGCGACGTCCGCCTTCGGCTCGAAGGAGGGGATCTCGAAGGGCGGGGTGATCCGGGCCCAGGAGTTGAAGGGCTCCAGGGGGAAGCTCACCCGGATGCCCAGAACGGTCTGGACGGCGTACTGCTTCGCGTCCTGGTTGACCGGCGCTTCCCGGGTGTAGGAGAACGGGACGGTCGCGGAGGAGCGGGAGGAGGAAGCGAGCACCACCGACCAGTTGGGGATGGCCAGGGAGGTTCGCATCTGTTTCTTCTGGTCCTCAGTGTAACTCGCCCCCGCGGTGGAAGAGAAATCTATCATCGTCGCGCGGTTCTGGGTCAGCTTACCCTGCTGCACCGGATCCTCGATGATATCGGCCTTCAGGAGGGAGAAATCGATGAGGACAGCTTCGTCCGCGAAAGCGCCGATAGCGCCCACCAACAGAAGCGCCGCGGCCACGATGAGGAACTGCCTTCTCATTAACGTGCTCCTTTCGTATAGCATGCTCAGAATCAAGCAATTACCTGGAATTATAGTCGCCGCAAGTGCTTTGTCAATTATTTTTACTTTTTTTTAGGCTCCCGGTCCTCGCCGAGGTGCTGGACTCCAGGCTCGCGGCCCCCCACGGTGACGATAACGGATCCCAGGGTGGGGAAATTGTACGTGAGCGTCCTGCGGATCGCCCGGAGCCCCAGGTCCAGGGAGGGTTCCCGGCCGAAGATCGCGTCCTCGGATAGGTCCACGTAGAGCCTGCCCCTCCTGTACAGGATCTCCCGGAGACGGGTACCCCGGGGAAAGGCCGCTGTCAACCGGGAATCCCCGGGGCCAAGCAGGAATTCCTCCACGACCTCCCGAGCCCCTTCTTCCAGGCCCGGTCCGCCGGGAAGGACCTGCCGCGGCTCCCCCTCCAGACGGAGATCCGCGGCCCGGGGGAAGAAGAGGACCGCGGACCGGGTGGGCATGGGGCGGAGGAATGGTTCGTGGTCCGGAACGCCAAGATGCCCAGTGTACTTGTGGAGGTGGGATTCCTCACGAATCCCCAGGACGCCGCCCTCCTGGCGGACGCCGCTTACTTGCGCTCCCTCGGGGACGGTATATATACTGGGATCGTCGACTTCGTCGATTACTTCGAACGACGCAAAGGACCTTCTTCCCCATGATCCCAAACCTCCGGAAAAGGCTAACGGCCATCCTGGAACGCCTCCTTGCTCCCCGTACCCTTTGGCCGGGCTTGTTCGTCCTCTCTCTCCTGCTCTCCGGCGCCGGCTGGTTCCT
>JAAYUR010000120.1 GCA_012517645.1 Treponema sp. | reverse complement strand
GGGCCGCCTCCATCCGGATCCGCGGCCCGTCGCCGTGGCCGCGGGAAGTCCCTCGCATCCGTCCTACCGCATCTCCCGCAGGGCTCTGGAGATCCCGAAGGCGTGGTCGCCGATCTTCTCGACGTGCCGAACCAGGTCGATGTACAGGAGCTCCAGTTTTACGTTCGCTCCGGCCTTGAGCCGCTTTCGGGCGCTTTTTTTCAGGGTTGCGCGGATGCCGTCGATCCGATCCTCGTATTCCGAGGCCTGGGCCAGCTGCTCGTCGGAGATATGCTTGTTCATGTTGGCCACCACGAAGCCCAGGAAGTTTTCCACCAGGAGGGTGTAGGGTCCCAGTTCCTCGAGCTTGAGAGCGTCGGTGGGCAGTTTCTTCTTTCGTCCGCGGTCCAGAAGGTGCATGAGGCTCAAGGAGTCGTCGGTGATGTTCTCCAGATCGTCCACGATCCGCAGGGAAGCCGCCAGGTCCCGGCGGGCGCGCTCGCCCATTTCGTGGGAAGCGCACTCCAGGATGAAGCCGGTCAGCTCCTCCCGCATCTGGTCCGCCCGGTCCTCCAGGGCGGCGATCGCCTCGATTTCCGGTTCCAAGTCCTCCGGCGGAGACTTGAGGGCCTTCCGGAACCGGACGAACATGTCCCGGGCAAGGGCGGCCATGTCGGAAATCTCCTTCTGGGCATAGAGGAGATTCATCTCCGGGGAGTCCATGATGGGCCCGGCCACGTACCGGAGCCGCTCCGGGGCGGCGGCCTCACCCGGCCGTTCCCGGACCAGGCGCTCAAGAAGGCCCGCGAACCGACGCACGAAGGGGAAGAGGACCAGGGTGTTCACGACGTTGAACACCGTGTGGAGCATCGCGATGCGGGTGGCCGCGTTCGCCTCCATTCCTCCCGGGGACAGGGCCCCCACGAGGCGGAGGAACGGATCGAAGAGGGTCACGGCCCAGACCGTGCCCGCGACATTGAAGAGGATGTGGGCCCAGGCGGCCCTGCGGGCATGGACCCGGGCGGCCAGGGAGGCAAGGAAGGCGTCGATGGTGGTCCCGATGTTGCACCCCAGGACCAGACCCGCGGCCATCCGGAAATCGATAACCCCCTCCAGGGCCAGGGTGATCACGATGGCCGTGGAGGCGCTGGAGGAATGGACCAGGATCGTCAGGATCGTTCCCACCAGGACGGATACCAGGACGGAGGCGAACCCCAATCCGGAGAACCGGGACAGGAAGTGGAGGACCTCGGGACTCGGCTTGGGCAGAGTGTGGGACAGGAAGTCCAGGCCGATGAAGAGGATCCCGAACCCGATCAGCGCGTCCCCGTAGTTCCGCAGGGCCTTGTTCCGGGACTTGATGTACGTGGAGAGGATGAACCCCACTCCGACCATGGGCATGGCCAGGAGGGTGATCTTGAACTTGAACCCGATCAGGGAGACGATCCAGGCGGTCACGGTGGTGCCGATGTTGGCGCCCATGATCACGCCCACGGCCTGGATCAGGGTAAGGAGCCCCGCGTTCACGAAGGAGACGACCATGACCGTGGTGGCCGAGGAGGATTGGACCAAGGTCGTCACCCCGAGGCCCGTCAGGACCGCGGCCAAGGGGCTCCGGGTCATCTGGTTGAGGGCGGACTTCAACCTGTCCCCGGCGGCGCTCTGGATCCCGTCCGAGAGGACCTTCATCCCGTACAGGAACAATCCCAGGGCGCCGATCATTTCGAGGGTCAGGGTCAGGACGGTCATGGGTACTCCTGAGGGTATGCTCCGGGGATAGACAAGAATCTTATACAATCCTTACCGGGTTTTTGCATAGTCGAACTGCTACGCGAACCGAGGCGGGGGGATGCGAAGCGTCCTCTTCCGGGGTATATTCTCGTCCGAGGCGGCAAGACGCGGCCGCCGGACCCGTATCCAGGAGACACACCATGCGGACCGGAATTTTTTCCGCTGCGGCTCTTGCGGCCGCCCTCTTGCTTTTCACCGCTTCTGCCCTCTCCGCGGACCCCCTGGCCTCCCGCGTGCCCGCCGACCGCGCCTCCGCCCTGGTCCGGGGGGAGGAATTCCGCCGCTCCTCCGCGGGACGGGAGGCGGACCTCGCCTGGGCGCCTTCCCACCCCCTGGCAGCCCGGGTCCAGTCCGACCTGCGGTCCGAGGAGCCGGACGTGGTCGTGGAAGCCCTGTACCTATGGAAGAAACCCCGCTCCGCCTCCCCGGAGGCGGAACTTCTCGCGGTCTACAATGTATTGCGGGCCGTCGGGACTCTCCAGGGCATCGAGTACTGGTCCGCCAGCCGTCGGACGATGCGGCTCTTCTACGAGGAGTCCTGGCGGGTCGTCTCCCCGGAGGACCAGACCCGGGTGCCCGACCAGAGGCTTACATCCCTGCCGCCCTCGGAGACCTTCACGGTCTGGCAGAAGGATCTCTCCTTCGGGGGGAACCTATACCGTCTGGACTATCGGACCTCCCCGGACGGGGTGCTCCTGGAGTCCGTCAACCTCACCCGGATGTACTACAAGTTCGTCCCCGTGGCGGCTCCGGGAGCTCTCAAGGTGCGGGTGCTCGCACTGAACACCGACGAGGGGATCCTCTTCTGGGCCGTGTCCAGCGCCCGGGCCGCGGTGGTGCCCGGGGTGCGGGGAAAACTGGAGGATTCCTTCGGGAACCGGGCGGAGGCCGTTTTCCGGTGGTTCGCTTCGAGCGCGGCGGATACCTGGAAGATGCTGTAGCTTTCGTCCCCCCTATCCAACGAGGACGCCTTGTTTGTGCCTCTCCCCGGGCCGTGCTATAGTGGACCTATGGACAGAATCGGGGCAGAGCCGCCTTCGGCCCGGGACGTGCGCGACTCCGCGGAGATCCTGGCGGATCTGGCGGACGGGATGGCCACGGTCCTCCGCGGCAAGGACGGCTTCGTGCTGGATTTCCTGGCCTGCGCGGCCGCCGGGGGCCATCTCCTGGTGGAAGACTTCCCGGGTTTGGGCAAGACCACCGCGGCCAAGACCTTCGCGGCCCTTCTCTCCGGGGGTCCGGACTCCCCCGCCCTCTTCCGCCGCCTGCAATGCACACCCGATCTTCTGCCCTACGACGTGACCGGAGTGGACGTCTTCGACCCCGACGCCCGGGCCTTCGTCTTCCATCCGGGGCCCGTGTTCGCCAACGTTCTCCTGGCGGACGAGCTCAACCGGACCCCTCCCAAGGTCCAGTCCGCCCTCCTGGAGGCCATGGCGGAGGGGCAGGTCACCACCGCGGAGGCGACTCGTCCCTTGCCGGAATTTTTCTTCGTGGTCGCCACCCAGAATCCGGTCGAGACCGAGGGGACCTATCCCCTGCCGGCGGCCCAGCTGGACCGGTTCCTGATGAGGGTTTCCCTGGGGTACCCGGATCGGGAAGCGGAGCTCTCCATCCTCCGGGACGACCCCTCCTCGAACGTCCTGTCCGGGCTGTCGCCCCGGAGACCCGTGGAGGATCTGCTCTTCGTCCGGAAGACCGCCCGGCGGGTTTGGGCGGATCCGAGGCTTCTGGACTCCCTGGTGGAGCTGGTCTCCGTGACCCGGTCCCACCCTGGCATACTACTGGGCGCTTCCCCCCGGGCGGCTCTGAGCCTTCTGGCGGCGTCCCGGGCCCGGGCCCTCCAGGAAGGCCGGGGCTTCGTGGTCCCCCAGGACATCGTGGACCTGGCCGGGCCGGTTTTGGCGCACAGACTGCGTCCCCGGGACCCCGGGTTCGACGTTTCCCGATGGCTCCGGGAAGAGGCGGCCGCCCGGACCGACCCTCTCCGAAGGGCATAGGCGGGCGATGAGAATTCCCGAGCCGCGAGGGCGTGTCCGGAAGGCCCCGGGAACGGGATTCGGGCTGTCCGGTCGGGGGCTGGGCTTCTCCTTGCTGTCCGCGGGACTCCTTTCGGCCGGAATCCTGAGATCCGAGCTGGGCGCCTTGATTTCCGGGGCGGGCCTGGGCGCGGCGATCCTGACCTCCCTTGCGGGAGTCCTGGTCGAGGGCCGCCGCCGGGACCGCACCCTGTCCGCCGATCCCGAGGCCCTGGGGCTCGGCCTCTCCCCGGCGGCCCGGGACGGGAATCCGGGGCTGCGATCGGTCCTCCGGATCGAGAACCGGAAGATTCCTATTCCCCGGGCTCCGGGGATCTCCGCATGGGTCACCTTCCGGGGCCTATCCCGCACGGGCCGGACCGCGGTCGCCTCAACAGCTCTTCCCGCTCCGGGGGCCTCCCGGGAGGCGTCCGTTCCCGGCTGCGGAACCCTGTTCCGGGGGGTGTACCGGGGCCGAGCCGTCCTGGTCGCGGGGGACGCCTTCGGATTCTGGTCCTCCCGTCGGGAGCTTCCGGGCATCCTGGAGACCGCCGCGTTCCCGGAACCCGAGGGCCGGGCTACCGGGTTGCCCCGGGGGTCGGGAGGTAACCGGGAGGACGCTTCGGACCGAAGGATTCGAGGGGAGGACCGCTTCGATTCCCGGCCCTATGTTCCCGGAGACGACCCCCGCCGCCTCCACTGGAAACTCTACGCCCGCTTCGGGGACCTCTTCGTGCGGCCCGGGGACCTGGCACCTCCGCCCCGAAGGATCGTGAGGGTGCTCCTGGACACGGAACGGCCCGGTTTCCTGTCCGGCGAGGCGGGGAACGACTATCTGGACGCCCTGGTCTCCGCGGCCCTGGGATACGCCCTGGCCCTGGAGGCCCGGGGCCTGGAGGCGCGGTTTTCCGCGCCGGGAATGCCCGAGGCGCCCGCGGATTCGACAGGGAGGCTCTACTGGCTGGCGGATCTTGCCTGGAATTCCGTCGGGGAGGCTCCCGCCAAGCCGGGGCCGGAACCTCTGGCGGTCTTCGGAGCTCCCGGCGCGGCCCGAAGGGGATCCCTGCTGGCGGATCGGAAGTCCGCGGGGTGGGACACCGTCCTGATCATTCCGGACCTCCCCGTATCCCGGGGCTCGACCTTCTGGGCCCGGGTCTTCCTGATCCCGGAGACTGGACCCCGGCGGGCCGGGGGAGGCGGGCCGGAAGGCCGTCCGTGCGCCGGGCCGCACGGAGAACCCGGGAAGGCCCTTCGGGCCGCCTTCCGGGAAGCCCTGGACCGGGAAGTCCGGGAGCTCTCGGGATACGGAGGCTTCGATGTCCGGGTCCTCTAGAGGGCTTCCCGTCCCGGCCCGGGTCTTCCGGATCCTGGCCCTGCTCCTCCTGGTCTTCCAGGCCCGTTTGCTGGTAGCGGACCTCGTATCCCTGCCCGGGGCCCTGGGGATTTGCCTGCTCTTGAGTCTGGCGGGCTTCGGGCTGGGCCGTACCCGGGCGCGCCTTTGGGTTCGCCTGGCCGCCGCCGCGGTACTTCCCTTCGCCCTGCGATGGACGGCCTTCGCCCTCTTCGGCCTCGCCGGAGCGGCGGCTCCGGGCCCGGGCACCGACGGGCTCTATCCGGCCTTCGACGAGACCTTCTACCCCCTTCTGCCTCTATGGTTCTGGGCCGTCGCCTCCGCGGACGGGGCGGAGCGGAGCCGGAACTTCGCGGTCTTCGAGGCGGGGCTGGACCTTGCCCTCCTCGCGCTCCTTCTCGCGTCCCAGGGGGGATTCCGGATCACCCTCTATCCCCACCCCAGCCTTCTGGCCGCCGCGGCCGCGGTGCTTCTGGCCCTTAGCCTTGGGACTCTGGCCGCCCTGGCTCCCCGGGGCTCGGGAAGGAGTCCGGGCTTCCCGGTCCGGCTTGCCCTGCTGTTCGCGGTATTGGCCCTGGTCCTTCTGGCCTTTCTGGGCAAGTACGCCGAGGGAGCCGCCTCCCGGGGCGGGGGGCTCCTAAAGCCGACCCTATTCCGCTTCGACCTGTCCCGGTACCTCAAGCTGGAGACGGAGATTTCTCTCTCCGACGACCTGGTCATGATCGTCCGGAAGGACGCGTCGGATCCGAATGTCCTCACGCGGCGTTTCGTCCTATCGGAATACGACCGGCGGGGAGGCTTTCGGCCCGGACCCCCGGAGCCCGGCGCCCCCGAGAGCCTGCCCCGGGAGCCCGGCTCCTGGGACATCCCGGCCTGGGAGGGCCGGAGGTCCCTGGACCAGGAGTACTGGATCCTGAACCTGGAGCCCGGAGCCTTGTTGGCCGTGGACGCCCCGGTCTCCGTCGCCCCCTGGAGGCTGGAGCCGGGATCCTCCTTCGCCTCCGCGTATTCCCTGAACTCCCGGGCGGCGACCCCGGATCTCCCGCTCTTGCTGGAACGCTTCGACCCCGACCGGACGCCCCCTGCCTTCGCCCTCTCCGAAGCCGACCGGGACCGGTACACCCGGTGGGGGGAGGATCCCAGGATTCGGGACCTGGCCCGGGAGCTGACCCGGGACGCGAAAACCCGGTACGAGGCGGTGACATCGGTGCTATCCCATCTACGGGAGAATTACTACTACTCCCTCAAGCCCGGGGCGGCGGAGGACGGGAACCAGCTGGCTCATTTTCTCTTCCGGAGCCGGAAAGGGTACTGCTCGTACTTCGCCTTTTCCATGACCCTCCTGCTTCGGTCCCTGGGAATCCCTTCCCGGGTCGCGGCCGGGTTCTTCCTGGATCCGGACTCGGCGGTCCTGGAGTTCCATCCCGTACGGGCGGACATGGCCCACGCCTGGACGGAGGTTTGGTTCGGGGAGTACGGGTGGGTCGCCTTCGACCCGACCAGCCGGAAACCCGCCCCGGGGGAGAGCTTCACGGAATCCCGGGGGACGGATCCCGCCCTCCTGGAGAGCCTCCTTCGAGAGATACTCCGCGGTTCCCGGGATTCGAGTCCCTCCCAGGGCTCGGGGACCGTAGCGGAAGGAAATCCCGGAGAGTCCCTACGCCGTGCCGCGGCCTGGATTCTCCGCCGCGCCTGGATCCTGATCCCCGGGCTCTGGCTGGCTCTGGCGACCCTGGCCCAGGCAGTCCGAGCCTTGCGTTTGCGGCTCATCCAGGACGGACGCCGGAGGCTCCTGGCCGCCTGGGAATCCCTGGAGGACGCCCTGGCGGCCGGGGGGATTCGGAGAGGGCGGGGCGAGTCGATTTTCGACTTCGCGGTCCGCCTGGACGGCATGCGGACCGGAGCCGGCGAGGAGGGCTGGGTCGCCCTGGCCCGGGACTGGGAACGGATTGTCCATGACCCCGCCGCCCCGGACGGGGCGGCGCGGGAGTTGGAGGCCCGGATCCGCCGGCGGCGCGGCCGGGTGATATCGGGAGTGCCGATCCCCCGCCGGGCCGCCGCCTTCCTGGACCCTCGCCCCGCCCTTCGACCCCTGCCGGGGGGCTCGAACCGCCGGGGAGGTCCGCGATGACGGAGCGAAGGCGTCTGAAGGTCGGGGTCGCCGCCCGGTCCCGCATCCCGGCGCTCTTCCTGCTCGTCCTCTCGTTTGCCGCAGCCCCTGCCCAGACCCCGGACCTGGGAGCCCTGGAGGCCCGGGCCGCGGCGGCCGCGGAGGCCAACGACTACGGAGGGGCGGCGGCCATCCTGCGCGAGGCTCGGGCCCTCTTCCCCGAGAATCCCCGCCCCGCGGTCCTCCTGGGGGATCTCTACACGGATCGGTCCCTGCACGCCCTTGCCCTGGACGAATACCTGGCCGCCGAGAGCCTGGATCCGACGGACACGGGCACCCTCCAGCGGATCGCGGACTCCTACGGCTATCTGAACCGCGAGGAGGACTCCATCCGCTACCTGCGCAAAATTCTGGACCTGGACCCCGGAAGCTCCCGGGCGGTCGGGGACCTGGGCTGGATGCTCTTCAAGACCCACCGCCTGAAGGAGGGGGTCGAGCTCCTGGAGGAGGCGGAAGGGAGGCTGGGTCCTGACATCGGGTTTTCCATGACCCTGGGCACCCTGAGGGCCGAGCTCTTCGAGTACGAGGAAGCCCGCAGGAGGTACGAGGCGGCCATAGCAGGAGCCCGGTCGGAAGGATATTCCAGGTTCGTCTCGGTCGCGTACTATAACCTGTCCCTCCTGGAGTCCCGGTTCCGGAACTGGGACCGGGCCCTGGCCGCGGCGGACAAGTCCCTCGCGGCGGAGGCCCGGTCCAGCGGGTACCTTGCCCGGGGGGAGCTGAGGCTGAGGCGCATGGAGCTGGACGCGGCGTTGGCGGACTTCACCAGCGCCTTCGGGGTGGACACGACACCCCTGGCGCGCCTGGGCCTTGCGGAGGCGGCCCTGGCCTCAGGCCGTCTGGACGAAGCCTTGGCCTGGGTGCGGGAGGTCGAAGTCCTGGAGGAGCATCCCTGGATGGCCAGCTTCGGCACGGACCCCGAGAGCTTCGCCATGGACCTTCACGAGCTGCTCTGGGAGATACATCGGGGCCGGGCAGAGCTGGAAAAGCTGCGTCCGAAACGGGATTTCCGGGACGCCCTCGTCTCCTGGGTACGGTACCTCGCACGGTCCCTGCGCGCCCTCTGGCACGAGGGGCTCTTCCGCAGGCACGCCCGATCCGTGGCGGCGTCCTACGCCCGGGAGGGGGCCGATCTTCCCGCGGCGGCCCATGCCTACCAGGCCTTCCTGTGGTATCCCCGGAAGGCCGCCCGTTACCTGGGCATGGCCCGGGCGTTGGAGGAAGCCCGGGTTCCGGGATCCCGTCCCTCCAACGACCTCGAGGCGGCCCGGCTGGCCCGGGATCCCCGGGCTATCCGGGAGGCCCTGGCAGCCCTCGATCCGGTCTGGGAACGGGACCTTGCGGAGGAGGGGTTGGGAACCCTTGCGGAGATCCTTTCCCGGAGGGGCGGAAAGGCCGAAGCCCGGGCCGTCCTGGAGCGCCTCTGGACCCTGAATCCCGGCGCCCTGGCCCGGCGGGGGTTTTCCGTACCCGCCGCGCTGGTCCTGGACGCGGCGCCCGAGGTGCCGGCCCGGACGCGTCGCTCCCTGCTCCGCCGCCTCCGCGCCCTGGGTTTGGAGCCGGAGTCCCCTTCGGATTCCCGGGCGGCCCCGGGGGCGTTCGAGCTCAGGCTTCGGCTGGACCGATCCGGGGCGGAGTTCTCCCTGGTTCAACGAGCCTCGGGCTCCGTTCTGCGGAGGGGATCCGCGACCTTCGGTTCGGACTACGGGGCCTACGAGGTGGCGGAATTCGTGTTCAGGGAAGTGAACAGCGGACGGTGAACGGTGGACGGAGCGGAATTCCCGGCGCCGCGGATTCCATCGCTGCGTCGTTGATGGACCCTGAATTCCAGCAGCCACTTCTGTCCACCGTTCACTGTTTACCGTTTACCGCCTATACTGTCCCCGATGAAACGAGCCGCGTGGATCCTTGCGGCCCTGTTCGGGGCCGCCTTCCTGGGAGCCATCCTCATGAACGCCCGCCTTGTGGAGCAGAGCCGACGGGCCTTCGCGGGGGGCGTCTTCCGGGAGACCTCCAGGATCCCCAAAGCCAGGTTCCACCTGGTCCTGGTCATCCCGGACGACGACGATTCCTTCTTTTCGGGCCTGGCGGAGGGGGTGCGCGCGGGCGCGGGGGAGGCGGACGCGGTGGTGCAGGTTTTCAGGTACTCCGCCTCCTCGGCCGCCGAATCGGAGCGCTTCTTCGAGATAGCCCTGGGCGCCGGGGTGGACGGGATCATCCTGTACTCGCCCCGGGGGGAGCCTGTCCTGAGGAGGGCCGAAGCCGCGGCTCGGATGGGGGTCGTCTTCGTTCCCGTGGGGACCGACGTCCCGGAAGGCGGACCTCCCGGATTCATCGGTTCGGCGTCCCTGCTCCAAGGGTTCGAGGGCGGCCGGCGTATCTGCGCCGTCCTGGGCTCGTCCGCGCGAATCGGGGTCATCCTGCCGGCCAACGGAACCGGTCCCGTGGAAGAGGAACCGCTGTTCATGGGACTTTCCGCCTCCATCCAGTCCTTCCAGGGCGCCCGGGTATCCGCCCTTACCCGGGCCCGGCCGGGGACCCTGGCGGGAGAGGAAGCCGCGTCGGCCATGCTCGGGGCGGATCCCTCGATCAACGCCATCTTCTGCGCTAATTCCCGGGATACCATGGGGGCGGCCCAGGTCGTCGTGGACCTCAACCGGGTCGGGGATATCCTTGTGGTCGGGGCGGACGAGACGCCCGAGATCCTGCGGTACATCGAGAAGGGGGTGGTGACCGCCAGCATCGTCCGGGATTCCAGGTGGATAGGACGGGAGGCGGTGCGAGCCTTCGCGCGCATCAAGGAAGGCGCGGCGCCCGCGGGACCGGTGGAGGCGGGGTTCTACGTGCGCACCGCCGAGGGGAGATTCCCGTGAGACGGGCCGGGGTCCGCGGGAAGATCATCCTCAACTCCGCCCTGGTCCTGCTCATCGTGGCCTCCGCGGTCCTGTACGCGGGCCTGGCCTCGGTGGAGCTGGCCCGAAGCGTGGAGATCCTCTTCCGGAACAACCGCCTGATGGAGGACATCCGGGATTCCCTGAGGCGCACCGATGCGAGCCTGACGGTCTACCTCTCCACGAAGAGCTCCGACGCCCTCAAGGACTACATTAAATACTCCACCCGGCTGTCCGAGGACGCCCGCCGCCTGAACCGTGAAATCCGGGCGGACGAGGTCCTCCTCCTGGAACGGGGCCTGGCGGGACTGCTGGACTCCTTCCTGGCCGACGCGGAGGCCTCGGTGGCGGCCAAGCGGGGCCGGGACGTGGCGGCCTACACGGAGCGCTTCGAGAGCGCCGAGCGGACCCTGGATCTGGTCATGTTCCTGATCGACCGGATCGAGGGATACTTCATCTCCGACTCCCTGGCCGCCTTCTCGGGTTTCAACTCCCGGGTGACCTCCGTCCTGGTATCCAACGCCGTCCTGGTGGTCTGCGCGACCCTCATGGGCATGGCCATCCTGGTGAGTTTCTCCTTCCGGCTGACCGGACCCCTGGCGGAACTGGCCCGGGCCGCGGAAGCCCTGGGACGGGGGGAGTACGACCACGATCTTCCGCCCCCGGGCCCGCCCGACGAAATCGGCGTCATGGCCGC
>JAAYUR010000054.1 GCA_012517645.1 Treponema sp. | reverse complement strand
TCCCTGCGAACCAGGAGGATCTTGGAGGGGTAGGAATGGAAACTGTCCGGGAGTCCGTACGCCGCCCGAGCCCGCTCGGTCTCCCGGGGCAGGACGTATTCCTCCACGCGGCGGATTCCTTCCTCGAGATCCTTCACGATCTTGTTCGCCCCCACGACCCAGATCACCTTTGCGGACCCGTAGGCGTACGCGGGAAGCTGGCTCCCGGTCATGGAGGCGATCACCAGGTGCCCTTCCTCGGTGAGGGCGTGGACCGAGCCGACCGCCACGTCCGGGGCCGCCCCGTACTTCCGCATCTCCCGCCCCTTCGTCTTGGGGTCCATGGAAAAAAGCTTGGGTTTGACGGCGTCGAAGCGTCCGCTCTCGTTGAGTTCCTTCCCGAGGCCGATGGAATCGACGGTCACGGAGGACATCGTCATCACCTCCGCTCCGGCGGGGATCAACCCCAGCACCGCGTCCTTCGCCGCGGCGGCGTCCCGGGCGAACACCGCGTCGATGCCGTTGGCCCGGAGGGCGGCCATCGCCTTCTCGATCCGCTCCCGGGGGGCGATAGTGTTGAAATCCTTCATGGGAAACTCCTTTGTACCAAAATATTACTTCTCTTTCGGTAGCATGTTACTTTTTGTAAGTTAATAAATTTATTGTACAGGGTAAAGCAAAATGCTATCATCTAGGTATGGATCATGAAGAGAGCGGGAAGCTCTGTCCCCGGGTGCAGGCGGCCTTCGAGCTCCTGAGCAAGAAATGGACCGGACTCATCCTGCACCAGCTTCTGGAGGGGGAGTGTTCCTTCTCCGACCTGGAGCGGGCGGTGCCCGCCCTCTCCTCCCGCATGCTGGCCCTGCGGATCAAGGAATTAGAGGCCGCAGGCCTGGTCCGGCGCACCGTCGCCGCGGGACCCCCGATCCGCGTTACCTATCGCCTCACGGAAAAGGGCCGAGCCCTGGAACCCGCCATGCGGGGCATCGAGGAGTGGGCGCAGGCCTGGACCTAGCGCCCGGGATCCGTCGGGAGGCCCGGGGCCCTCCGCTGGGATTACCGCGCCCTGCAGGCGGTCAGATTCCGCTCGAGGTACTTGAGATGGAAGGATCCATGACCGGAATAGAGCTCCAGAAGCTGGGCCAGATCCATCCGCCCCCGCTCGGGATGGATGACATGGAAGGCCGACCAGTCCCCGTCCAGGACTCCGCGGCAGGTCCGACCGATCAGGGACCGGACCCGGACGGATTCTTCCAGGCACCCGATCCCGTCCAGATCCGAGTACCGCAGCCGGGACCGCCAGGCCTCCTGGTTCCACACCGGGATGGTAACCCCCGGCTCCGCGATGGCGGCGCGGATTCGGTACCAGCAGATCAGGTCCGCTTCCAGGAGGTGCACCAGGTGCTCGTTGATGGACCACGCCTCGGGCAGGTCCGGGATGAAGGATAGCTGATGCGCGGTGAGGTTCTTTACGAGGTTCCGTATCGGTTCGAAGGCCGTCTCGTACCGGACGATCAGGCCTTCTTTTTCATTCCTGTCCATGGTTCCCCCTAAGCCGTTCACGATTACGATGAACGATACACGAGGG